>NZ_CFDJES010000180.1:0-4539 GCF_983723665.1 Cobetia sp.
CACTGAGCGCGGCGTGCCGTGGCTTGCCAGATAGTCCGGTGATGCACAGATGACGCGATGGTTGGTGGCCAACCGCCTGGCGATCAGGCCGAGCTCGGGCTGTGCGGTGCTGCGTATCGCCAGATCCATCCCTCCATGGACCAGGTCGACCACCGCGTCCGATAGCGTCAGGTCCACGATCACCTCGGGATAGCGCTCCATGAAGCGCAACAGCAGGGGCATCACCTGCAGTTTGCCCAATGCATTGGAACACGAGAGGCGAATGCGCCCCTTGAGCGCGCCGCTGCCTTCGGCAATCTCCTGCTCCACATTGCGCAGGCGCTCCTGCAACTCCCGCGTCTCCAGGGCATAGAGCTGCCCTGCTTCACTCAAGCGCATCTGCCGAGTGGAGCGAATCAACAACTGGGCACCAAGGCGCTGTTCCAGCTGCGCGATGCGCTTGCTGATCGCGGAGTGGGTAATGCCAAGCTGCCGCACCGGTGAAGGTGCCGGCGTCGACGACGGCGTGAAAGATGTCGAGGTCCGTATGCGTTTTCATATGTTCCATTTGCTCACGGAAACTGTGCGCGCACAACGGATTATCACCGTCCGCAAGGCATGTCACCCTGTCATAAGTTCCTGAAATGAAAGATTCAGTACCACATTGCTCGGCATATCCCTTGCCACATCTTTTACTTAACGCGCACCAAGAGAGACATCGCCACCATGACAGACCAGCCAACAGCCTCCGCCCTGTTTACCCCTTTCACGTTGCCAAGCGGCCGGGTGCTCGCCAACCGAATCGTCAAGGCTGCGATGTCGGATTCTCTCGGCGATGGCACGGGGCACCCCAGTGAGGCACAGCTGCGCCTTTACGAGCGCTGGGCAGAGGGTGGCGTGGCGGCATCGCTGGTCGGTGAGGTACAGCCTGACCACCACCATGCCGAGAAACCGGGCAATCTGGTGCTCAACGCGCAATCCGATCTCGCGGCCTTCACGCAACTGGCCCAGCGCGGTCAACAGCACGGTGCAGACCTCTGGCTGCAGCTCGGCCACGCCGGTGCGATGGCCTACCCACCGACCAGCACGGCGCACGGCCCCAGTGCCCTGGATATTCCCGGGCTACGTTGCGAGGCCATGAGCCTGGAGGCCATCAAGGCATTGCCTGCTGCCATGGCAATGACGGCTCGCCTGGCGCGTGAAGCCGGGTTTGGCGGGGTACAGGTGCATGCGGCACACGGCTTCCTGCTCAGCCAGTTCCTGTCCCCCCTCTTCAATCAGCGTACGGATGACTACGGCGGCAGCCTCGACAACCGCATGCGGCTCATGCGTGAGGTGATCATTGCCGTGCGTGAGGCCGTAGGCCACGACTACCCGGTCATGGTGAAACTCAACTCCAGCGACCAACTGCAAGGCGGTTTCGAGGAAGCCGAAGCGCTGCAGGTAATCGCAGCGCTCGATGAGCTGCCCATCGATCTGATCGATATCAGTGGTGGCACCTACTTCCCCGGCGCGAGCTCGGCGTCGGATGCCAGCGCCAGCGGCCCCTACTTCGTCGAATTCGCCAAGCGTGCACGCGAGGTAACGACTCTGCCCCTGATGGCAACCGGCGGCTTCAAGACACTCGCGCAGGCCGAAGACGCCGTGGCACAGGGAGCCGTCGACCTTGTCGGCCTGGCCCGCCCACTGGCGCTGCACCCGTCACTGCCCACACTCTGGCAGGCCGGAGAATGCCCCGCGCCAGAATTCCCGCGTTTCAGCGCGCCGCCTGAAGGCGGGGTGACAGCCTGGTATACCCTGCGCCTGACGCAGCTGGGGGAGGATCGTGAGCATGAATCACTGGGCGAATTGGAGACGGTGCTGGCCGACTATGAAGCCCGCGACGCCGCACGCGCCGAGACCTGGAATGCGCACTTCTCGAACTGAGTCGCTTTCAGTAGGACAGACGCAGAACGCCGCAGCGCTGACGCTGCGGCGTTCATGTTTCAGCCCCTTGCGGTGATGCAAGTCAGGTCGTGGGAAACCGCACCAATGAAGCGTCTTCAGGCAGCGTTGTGCACACTGACTGAAGGCGCTTCACTGCCGCCCCTGTTTCCCTGCGACTTGCCCTGGCGCTGATAGCTGCCCTTGCCCTTGCGCGCCTTTACCACGCGTTGCTTGAACATCGGGGTACGCAGCACCGCCTTGAGCGCGTTGTCCTGCACCTTGCGCTTGTGAGTCATGGTGTCTTCTCCTGTGGACTTTCTGTCACCGGCCCAGTATACGCCCTTTCGGCATGCAGAGTGATCAACCTCCGCTTGTCCCCCTCGTCGCTGGTCTGTCGAGTGCATAGCCCCGCGAATAGTTCTGCAAATAGCCCAGCAGTTCCTATAGGAAAACCTCCAGAAAATCCTCCAGCGAATCCTCCAGCGAGGATCATTCGATAATCTGGCGCCCTTTTCCCTCCTGCCCCCCTGTTCTTTCTCCATTCACACACCACTCACTACTGTGACACCTATTTTCCATCCTCCTCACACCCTTATTTACGCAAAATCTCAAAATTACCAGCACCCGCCTGCTTGACCAATAGATCATTTCAGCCCTTCACCCGCTTGACTCAGCATGCCTTGAATAGGCAGAAAATTATCCACCTTCGAATCGACATTGCAACACGGCAATCTTCTTTTCTTTCCACATGGAAAACAAGCCAGATAACGCCATGGCAAACCACCGGCATAACCTCAAAAATATACACACAAATCAACAGCTTACAAGAAAAACACCCAAGCCATGAGCCGATAAATCGCATCCTTGCGCCTGACCTTTCCAAAGTGACACAACCCGAAATAATCTTACCACTAAAGTCTAAACACCCTCGTGATCGTGTACACTTCATACACTCAGAATCAATGCCTCACATTTGAGATGGCGCATCATTTCTGCGAGGATGCCTCACGTTCCGCGAGCAGTAGATTGCTCTAAAGGCAAGAAAAATACGGCTTCCGTGTTCAGGTTCAGCGAAATGTCAGGTGGCCAGTCAACTGGATTCCTTACCTTTCCAGGCCACCCAAGCGCTGGATAACGCTCATTATTATCGCGCTCCACTACATAGGAAAAAGCACCTGGTCAACACGAGATCCCGCAACTCGGGGTTCACGGAACATGACGTCTCATTACAGTCTCAACAGGAAATACCCATGACAAAACGCATTGCGATCATTGGCGCAGGGCCGAGTGGCCTGGCACAGCTGCGCGCCTTTCAATCTGCCGCTGACAAGGGTATCGATATTCCCGAAATAGTCTGTTATGAAAAACAGAGTGACTGGGGGGGCCTGTGGAATTACAGCTGGCGCACCGGTCTCGATCAGAATGGTGAGCCCGTCCACGGCAGCATGTACCGCTACCTGTGGTCCAACGGCCCCAAGGAATGTCTGGAGTTCGCGGATTATTCCTTCGAGGAGCACTTCGGCCATCCCATCGCCTCGTACCCGCCACGTGCGGTGGTCTTCGACTACATTAAGGGTCGGGTCGAGAAGGCAGGCGTGCGCAAGTACATCCGCTTCAACTGCCCGGTGCGCCACGTCAGCTTTGACGACACCCGCGAGCAGTTCACCGTCAGTGTCCATGACCTGCAGGCCGATGCGGTCGTTCAGGAGCAGTTTGATCACGTCATCGTGGCATCGGGTCACTTCTCGACCCCCAACGTGCCCGAATTCCCGGGATTCTCGCAGTTCAATGGCCGTATCCTGCACGCTCATGACTTCCGCGACGCGCTGGAATTCAAGGGCAAGGACCTACTATTGATCGGCAGCAGCTACTCTGCCGAAGATATCGGTTCACAGTGCTACAAGTATGGCGCTCGCAGCATCACCACCAGCTATCGCACCGCCCCGATGGGCTTTGCCTGGCCGGACAACTGGGAAGAGAAGCCTCTGTTGCTGAAGGTGGACCGCGACACGGCCTATTTCCGCGATGGCAGCAGCAAGAAGATCGATGCCATCATCCTGTGTACCGGCTACCTCCACCACTTCCCCTTCCTGGATGAGCCACTGCGCCTCAAGACGGGCAATCGCATGTGGCCGCTCGGTCTCTACAAGGGCGCTGCCTGGGAAGAGAATCCGCGCATGTTCTACCTCGGCATGCAGGACCAGTGGTACACCTTCAACATGTTCGATGCCCAGGCATGGTGGGTGCGTGACGTGATTCTCGGTGAGATCGCGCTGCCCAGCCGCGAGGCGATGCAGGCGGATAGTCAGGCATGGCGTGACAGGGAAGAGACTCTGGACAGCGATGAATCAATGATCCTCTTCCAGGGCGATTACGTGAAGTCACTGATTTCGGAGACGGATTATCCGAGCTTCGATATCGACGGCGTCAATCGCACCTTCCTCGAGTGGGAGCACCACAAGCACGAGAACATCATGACCTTCCGTGACTACTCCTACCGCTCGCTGATGACCGGCACCATGGCCCCGCGCCATCACACGCCCTGGCTCGACGCAATGGATGATTCGCTGGAAGCCTTCCTGGCGCAGCCCGACAAGAGCGCCAGACAAGCAGGCGGCGAGACAGCCACCGCCG
>NZ_CFDJES010000181.1:0-4492 GCF_983723665.1 Cobetia sp.
GTGGACATGGCAGTCCTCCGGCAACGAATGTTATGAGCTGGGCTAGCCAGCCTGGGCTGCAGAAGCAGGTTGCACAGGAGAATGGCACACCCGGGATGACAGCCTCTCCTTCAAGACTAAGACAGTCGCCGAGAGTTTGCTGCCCGTTGGCGCGCGATTTATGTGGTACTTCATGACATGCCACCCTCATTCAGCCTGTGAAAAGGCCAGTGGCGACATACCGATAGCGGCGGCAGCAGGTGGCATGCCTTGCTAGAGCGCGTAGCGAGCGCAGAGGCATGTCTGTATCGAGGGCGGGGCGAGTGCGTGGCGGGCAGACCTCACGCGGCTTGCTGCAGATATTTTCACAATCGTGGCGCAAGCTGTATGCGCGTCCAGCCGTCATGACGCCCGCCATGCGCGGCCCCGCGGTTTTTACGTTGCTGATCTGCGACTCATGTAACTCTGGCGATACAGAATGTTTTCAAAGAGTTGCATGAAAAAATGAACATCCTGTCGTCAGGCCCGTCTGAGTTAGGGCAAACACTTATTGATCACTGCTGGAGGCTGCAATGAAACGGATGACTGCATACATGACGGCTGCCCTGATTTCCGCGGGCATGATGTCGGCACCGGCGTTCGCTGCTGACGCACCGGCCCAGGGTCAGTCTACTGCCCAGGCGGCACAGGCTCAGGCTGGCGATTTCACTGACGCTCAGCTGGAACAGTTCGCTGCGGCCTCTCAGGACATCGCACGCATCTCTCAGGAATTCGCCGGCAAGCTGCAGAAAGCCGACGACGAGACTGCCAAGCAGAGCGTGCGTCAGGAAGCCAACGACGAGATGGTCAGCGCTGTCGAAGACTCCGGTCTGGAAGTCGCTACCTTCAACTCCATCGGTCAAGCGGTCCAGAACGACCCGGACCTGATGAAGAAGGTGCAGAAGCTGGCTCAGGAAAACTCCTGATCTCGCCTGGATGACGTTCGGGTCATCCAATGAAAACGCCGCCCCCGGTTGCCGGGGGCGGCGTTTTTTTGTGCCCATGTCTTGCGGCCTGTCAGTCAGTACCGCCTTGGTCAGTAAAGCTTTGGTCAGTAAAGCTATGGTCAGCGCCGCATGTCAGGCGCCGGCGACCGGACGAATGAGCATGTCCTGTGCCTTCTTTTCCTGCATCAGGCCACGGAACAGCGAATAGCACATCACCAGCAGTACCAGCGTGAACGGCAGCCCCGTGGCGATGGCGCCCGCCTGCAGCGAGCCCAGCGCAGCGCTTCCGCCGCCATAGAGCAGGGCACCGGCGATCAGGCCTTCCATCGCTGCCCAGAACATGCGCTGGCTGATCGGTGCATCCACCTTGCCGCCGGCGGTGATCGAATCGATCACCAGCGAACCGGAATCCGAGGAGGTCACGAAGAACACCAGTACCAACAGGATGGCGATGAAGGACGCCACACCGGACAGCGGCAGGTTGTCGAGCATCTGGAACATGGCCAGCGACACGGAATCGATGCCATTGGCCAGCGCGCCGACGCCATTGATGGCCTGTTCTAGTGCGGTACCGCCGAAGACTGACATCCACACGATGGTGACGAGTGTCGGCACCAGCAGCACGGCGGTGACGAATTCGCGTACGGTGCGGCCGCGCGAGACACGTGCGATGAACATGCCGACGAACGGTGACCAGGAGATCCACCACGCCCAGTAGAAGACGGTCCAGCCGTGGAACCAGCTTTCATCGGGGCGGCCGATCCAGTTGGACAGCGGCAGCAGATATTCCACATAGCTGAGGGTGGTGGTGCCCAGGCCCATGAGAATGGCGAGTGTCGGCCCGAAGATGAGGATGAAGATGATCAGGACAGCGGCGATGATCATGTTGATGTTGGAAAGCAGCTTCACGCCGCCATCCAGGCCTCGACTGACCGAGTAGATGGCCACCAGCGTCACCAGGATGATGATCGCGATCTGGGTCGGCAGGCCATCGCCGACGCCGAACAGGTAGTCCAGCCCCGATGCTGCCTGAGCGGAGCCCAGCCCCAGCGAAGTCGCCAGACCGAAGATGGTCGCCAGCACGGCGAGGATATCGACGATATGCCCCATCCAGCCCCAGGTGCGCTCACCGAGTATCGGGTAGAACGCCGAGCGGATGGTCAGCGGCAGGCCCTTGTTGTAGGTGAAGAAGGCCAGCGACAGCCCGACCACGGCGTAGATGGCCCAGGGATGCAGGCCCCAGTGATACATGGTGGCACCCAGCGCGGCGCGTGCTCCTTCCGGCGTCCCGGCGGGTGCGTTCAGTGGCGTGCCGTACCAGTCGGTGTAGTAGGCCACCGGTTCGGCGACGCTCCAGAACATCAACCCGATGCCCATGCCAGCGGCGAACAGCATCGCGAACCAGGAGCGTGTCGAGAACTCGGGCTTCGCCTTCTGACCGCCCAGGCGCAGCTTGCCCACCGGGTGCACGATCAGCAGCAGGCAGAACAGCACGAAGAGGTTGCCGGCCAGCATGAACAGCCAGTCGCCATGTGCGATGGACCAGGCCTTGGCGCCGCCCAGGGCACTTTCCGCGCCCGCTGGGAAGAGGATGGCAAACAGGATGAAGCTGACGATCAGCACGGCGCTGATCGCGAAGACGGGGTTGTGAACATCGAGACCCATGACCTGGACATTGTCCTGGCCGATCTCGTAGTCCGTGTCATACGGATTCGATGACATGTGGTGACCTCATGTTGTTATTGGTGTCGCCAGCCGGGCAGGGCAGCTGGCGTGAAGCGAGGTGTTGTCGTGGGTGTCTCCCGGGGCTGCGATGTGGGAAGGGGGTGGAATGGCAATCCGGAGCGCGGTGGCGAGTCTGACTGCGGGGCAGGTCGCCACCGGCCCTCGTGATTGTGTGAGGGCTGGGCGAGAGCGAGTTAGCTGGATACGACGCCGGCATATGCGTGACTGACACAGGGGGCGATTCAGCGCTCAGAGCGGTTGTCGCAGGTGTGCCCGCTTTGTAGATTGCGATCTACAGTGAAGGAAAGTGGTGCGTACTCCCTGACCGCGCACCACTTTCGCGCCCGAGACTTCACTCCTCGCGCGATACGCCAGTACTTGCCTGCTCCTGCCCAATAACAACACCGTGGTGCCGCCATGACGCCTGAGACCCTGACCGAGCCGACACCTGTCGCTCGCCGCCGTTCGCGCAGCCAGTTGCGCGGCCGTCCGCTGGATGCCGAGGCCTGGGCCGAGGTACAGCGCCTGCTGGGCGATGCCCCGGCGCAGCGTGACCTTCTGCTCGAATATCTGCACGTGCTCAATGATGAGGTCGGCTACCTGACGCTGGCCCATCTGCGTGCGCTGGCCGAGTGGATGCGCCTGCCGATGGCCGAGGTCTACGAGACGGCCACCTTCTATGCCCATTTCACCGTGGTTCGCGATGGCGAGACGCCGCCCGCGGCACTGACCGTGCGCGTCTGTGATTCGCTGTCCTGTCAGCTGGCCGGCTCCGAGGCCTTGCGCGCCGGTCTCGCCTCGGGGCTGGACCCCGAACAGGTGCGCGTGCTGCGTGCGCCCTGCATGGGGCGCTGCGACAGTGCGCCGGTGGCGGAGGTCGGGCATTACCATCTCGGCCACGCCAGCGTGGAAGGCGTCACGGCGGCGCTTGCCGAAGGCCATGTGCATGCCGCGCCGGCTGCGAGTCTCGACTATCCGCGGCTGGCGGAATATCGCGCCAGTGGCGGCTATGGGCTGCTCGCCGCGCTGGATGGCGGTGAGGTCAGCATCGAGGACCTGGCGCAGATGATCGAGCAGGCCGGACTGCGTGGCCTGGGCGGGGCGGGCTTCCCGACGTTTCGCAAGTGGGGCTTCGTGCGCGCCGAGGCGGGGCCGCGCTATTGCGTGATCAACGCCGATGAAGGCGAACCCGGCACCTTCAAGGACCGCTGCTATCTGGAGCGTGAGCCGCACACCTTCCTCGAGGGCGCGCTGGCCAGTGCGCATGCCATCGAGGCCGAGGCGCTCTACCTCTATCTGCGCGACGAATACCCGACCCTGAATGAGGTGCTGCGCGACTGCATCGCGGAGCTGGAAGCCGCAGGCCTCGTCGCGCCGGGCTACATCCAGCTGCGGCGTGGCGCCGGCGCCTATATCTGTGGCGAGGAATCGGCGCTGATCGAGTCGCTGGAAGGCAAGCCCGGCAAGCCGCGTCAGCGGCCGCCCTTCGTGGCCCAGCGCGGGCTGTTCGGTCGCCCGACCCTGGTCAACAACGTCGAGACGGTCTATTGGATCGCGCGGCTCCATCGCGAAGGCCATGACCACTACGTCGCGGCCGGGCGTCAGGGACGTCAGGGGCTGCGCAGCTTCTCGCTCTCCGGGCGCGTCAGACGCCCGGGCATGTATCTGGCGCCGGCCGGCATCACGCTCAGCGAGCTGGTCGAGGAATATGGCGGCGGCATGGCCGACGGCCATCGTCTGCGTGCCTACCTGCCCGGCGGGGCCTCCGGCGGCATTCTGCCGGCCAGCAAGGCGGACCTGCC
>NZ_CFDJES010000182.1:0-4476 GCF_983723665.1 Cobetia sp.
CAGGGTGGTGGTACTTAACTTGTAAGCCTGCTTCCGCTAGAATGCGCTCAATTTACCAGCCTCCCCGCTGCTATCGTCCGAGCCGGCGGGGGTAGTGCTGCATATCGTTTGCACCATCTTCTGTCCCAAGAGGTATTTCCATGAGCGTCCATGCCATCAATCATCCACTGGTCCAGCACAAGCTCGGCCTGATGCGTGCAGCAGGCATCAGCACCAAGAGCTTCCGTGAGCTGGCCAGTGAGGTCGCCAAGCTGTTGACCTATGAGGCAACCCAGGACCTGGAGCTGGAAACTACCACCATTGATGCCTGGAGCGGCAACGAGCTGGATGTCCAGACCATCAAGGGCAAGAAAGTGACCATCGTCCCGATCCTGCGCGCCGGCCTGGGCATGCTGGATGGCGTGACGGACCTGATTCCCCCGGCACGCATCAGCGTCGTGGGCCTGTACCGTGATGAAGAGACGCTGGAGCCGGTACCGTATTTCGAGAAGTTCGTGTCAGATCTCGACGAGCGTCTGGCCATCGTGATCGACCCGATGCTGGCGACCGGCGGTTCCATGATCGCCACGCTGGACATGCTCAAGGCCAAGGGCTGCCAGCAGATCAAGGTCATCGTGCTGGTCGCGGCGCCTGAGGGGATTGCCAAGGTGCAGGAATCCTACCCGGACATCGAGATCTACACCGCCTCCGTCGATGACCGTCTCGACGAGAACGGTTACATCGTGCCGGGTCTCGGCGATGCCGGTGACAAGATCTTCGGCACGCGCTGAGCGCCCGCCAGAGATGACAACGCCCTGCGTATCTGCGCGGGGCGTTTTTGTATCTGTCTGACCTGTCTGAGCAGTCAGGATCAGGCGGTTGACTCCTCCGCCCGTGAAAAGAAGTGCTGCCATGTCGTCTTCATCACCGTCCTCTGATACCTCCTCTCCCCATGCGTCGTCTGCCCATGTGCCCTTGCCGGAACAGGAAGGGTTCTCGCTGACGACTCTCGTCACCGGCGCGCAGATGCTGTTCGTCGCCTTTGGTGCGCTGGTGCTGGTCCCGCTGCTGACCGGGCTTGATCCCAACGTCGCCCTGTTCACGGCCGGTGTCGGCACCCTGGTCTTCCAGTGCGTGACCAAGGCCAGCGTGCCGGTCTTCCTCGCCTCATCGTTTGCCTTCATTGCGCCCATCCAGAGCTCGGTCGCGAACTTCGGCATTCCTGCCACCATGGGCGGTTTGTTCGTCGCAGGCCTGGTCTATGTGCTGCTGGCGCAATGCATTCGCCTCAAGGGTGTCGGCATCGTGCATCGCCTGCTGCCGGCCGTCGTGGTCGGTCCGGTGATCATGGTCATCGGGCTGGCGCTGGCACCGACGGCGGTGCAGATGGCCACCGGCGAATTCAGCGACAACATCTCGCATGCCCAGGCGCTGACATTGTCATTGGCCAGTCTTGGCGTGACGCTGGTGCTGTCGATCTTCGGGCGTGGCATGTTGCGTCTGGTGCCGATCCTCGGCGGTATCCTGACGGGGTATGTGCTGGGGCTGGTGATGGGAGTGATCGATCTCTCGCCGGTGCATGCCGCTGAGTGGCTGGCGCTGCCAAGCTTCACTGCGCCGACCTTCGAATTTTCCGCCATTCTGTTCATGATTCCCGTCGCCATCGCGCCTGCCGTCGAGCATATCGGCGACATGGTGGCGATCGGCTCGGTGACACGGCGCGACTACCTGAAGAAGCCGGGGCTGCATCGCACGCTGCTCGGTGACGGCCTGGCGACGTCGGCGGCGTCACTGTTCGGTGGTCCGCCCAATACCACCTATTCCGAAGTGACCGGTGCGGTGATGCTGACCCGCAATTTCAATCCGCGCGTGATGACGGTCGCGGCCTGTGTCGCGATCTCGCTGGCCTTCATCGGCAAGGTCGGCGCCGTGCTGCAGACGATCCCCACGCCGGTGATGGGCGGCATCATGTGCCTGCTGTTCGGCTCGATCGCGGTGGTCGGCATGAACACGCTGGTGCGCGCGGGGGATTCGCTGACCGCACCGCGCAATCTGGTGATCGCCTCCTTGATCCTGGTGTTCGGGATCGGTGGCATGCAGGTCGGTGGTGGCCAGTTCACGCTGCAGGGCGTGAGCCTGGCCGCCATTCTGGGCATCGTGCTCAACCTGATTCTGCCGCCGGCGAAAGAGGGAGAATGATTACCATTTGATGAGTGGTCGCAGGGAACATTCCCGCGAATGACGGTTCAGATAAATGCAACTCCCGTGTGCTGAGTGACTGGCACATGTGAGTTGCATTTTTCGTTTTCCCACCAGACGCCAGCTATCGTTTTCGCATGTCTTGCACGCGACACAAAGCGGTACTGGCGGACATTCGAAGGAGTGATGCTTGCGTACCCTGGTCGTAGTGAGAAGCCTGAAAATGGGCGGCATGGAGCGAGTGGCGGTCAATCTTGCCGACAGTCTGGCCGCGAATGACCACGAGACGCATATGGTCATCTGGCGCGGTCGTGATCAGGTGCTTGAACCGCAGGATGCCAGCGTCCAGCAGCACATCGTGCCGATTCAGCAGCGCGTCCAGCGTTCCGTCGGCGGCGCCCTGACGACACTGGCGTCACGTCTGGTGCTCAATCCCGTCATCCGTCGCTCCAATTTCGTGTGGGTCGGCAAGGCCGGTGGCGAGGAATTCGCCGCTTGGCTCGAGGAATTCGAGCAGGAACACGGCAAGGTTGACCGCATCATCTTCCGTGGCCTGGGAACCTTCGAGCAGGTGTGGGGCTTCAAGGATTCCCGTGCACGTTACGTGCTGGAAAATCGCGTCAACTTTAGCGGCCCGCAGTGGAAGCAGCGCATGTTTGCCCGCTGTCTGCTGGAGGACAAGCATCTGGTGGCGGTGTCCGAGGATGTGGCGCAAGGGGCACGTGACATTGCTCGCCAGCATGGGGTGACGCCGGCGCATATCGAGACGATCGTCAATGCCTGTCCGATCACCCGGATCCGCGAGCAGGCCGCCATGGATGAGCCGGATATCCCCGCTGAGCCCTTCATTCTCAATGTGGCGCGTCTGGTGCCGCAGAAAGACCACGCCCTGTTGCTCGAGGCTTATGCCCTGGCCAATCCGAAGGAGCCGCTGGTGATCGTGGGGGCGGGCCATTGCCGGGAAGCCCTGGAAGCCCAGGCTGAATGGCTTGGCATCGCCGAGCGGGTGATCTTCGCCGGTCAGCGTGACAACCCCTATGCCTGGATGCGTGCCGCCAAGCTGTTCGTGCTCAGCTCGCGTGTCGAGGGCATGGGTATCGTGCTGATGGAGGCGCTGGCCTGCGGCACACCGGTAGTGTCGGTGGATTGTCGTGGCGGAATACGCGAGATCCTCAAGGGCGAGCTGGAACACGCCATCGCGCCGCATTCCGCCGAAGGCCTCGCGCGACGCATGAACGAGTTGTTGGCAGAGGAGGGCTATCCGATTCGCGAGGAATGGTTGGCAGATTTCTGCCCGCACACCATGGTGGAGCGCTTCCTGGCCGAGCCGGCCACCAATGACCCCTGGGATGAGGCGCGCGAGCAGTCGCCTGATGCTGCGGGCCACCCTCACTCCCGCGCTGCAAGAGGCTAGCGACGCGCTTCACGCCCACTCGGCCTAGCTGGCTTGGGTCTTGCTGGTTGAGGCCATGCTGGTCAGGGCCGAGCAGCTCTCGAGCGAATACCTGCCTAGCGACTCTGTGCGATGCATAGCCACTGGCAGTCTGGGGCCTCGGCAGCGTCGGAGGTCCCGTGGTGGGTAACTTCACGGCTGGCGGCTTGTGACGCCTCAGGCTTGCGCCAGTGCAGTTGATAGCGCTCCCCGGCATGCAGTCGCGCAGCATCACCACATTCGAGAAGTGCCTCCTGGCAGGCCGCCGTCGCGGGGAACTCGATGCACAGTGCGCCGTGCGTCACCAGCACCAGGCTGTCATGCGCGGCCTGCAGATAGGCGCTGCACTCCGGTGCGAGGCTGCCCAGCTCGATCTGGGGCTGTGGCGATGTCTGCCGGGATTGATCAATGCGTCGCAGCGTGAGTCCCGGTCCACAGCCCGCAATCGGCTCATGCTCGTTGCCACGTAGGATGCGTGGTGGTTCGACGGGTATCTCATCGCTGAAGAAGTCGCTCAGCGAGATCGGAAATACCTCGAGAATCTTGTTCAGCGAGCTGACGGAAGGGCTGACCGCGTCCTGCTCGACCTGCGAGATGGTCGAATTGGTCACCTGGGCGCGCTTGGCCAGTTCGCGCTGAGAGAGGCCATGACGCGTGCGCAGTTCGCGCAGCCGCTTGCCCAGCGTGCGAGACGCTGCCATTTCCTCGTCTGCCATTTTCTTGTCGTCAGTGGGCTGCGCTGCCTTGCCAGCAGTGAGAGGTTCTGAGGCAGTAGGGGAGCTATCGTGAGACATCAGTGGTGCCTGATTGAGTGAGCATGCGCGCAGGCTAGCACGCGGGTGGGAGTGCGTGGCAGTGCGCCTCGC
>NZ_CFDJES010000183.1:0-4439 GCF_983723665.1 Cobetia sp.
CCGGGGCGGTCTACTCGGGGCATTGCCCGCAATGTGAGCATGAGTTCGTGATATTCCGACAGCCCGACTGATGTGGTGCCTTGCAGAAAGACAACGCCCGCATTCCTGACCAAGGAATGCGGGCGTTGTCATTCAGAGGGTCGACGCGACCGACCTCTCTATTGCCGATTCAATTATCGACTCAGTTGTCGACGGGCCAGACCTTGAAGATACGGTACGGCGCCTGGCCGCTATCCTTGCCGTCATTGAAGGGCGGCGTGCTGTCGAGCTGATTGACGGTGACATAGAGCCAGCCGTCGGCCGCCATGCGCACGCCATCCGGCCAGTCGAGACGTTCATCGCGCACCAGCGGCGTCAGTTTGCCATCGGCACCCAACACATCCAGCCCATGCTGATTGAGGTTGGTGAAGTAGTGGATGCCCCCAGCGGTATCTGCGCCGTCGGAAACGGGCTTGTCGCCGACGCGCGTGATGGCAGCGGCGATGGTGGCGTGATCGGCGCCTTCGCGCAGCAGCTTGGCCGGTAAGCTGTACCAGCTGTGGCCGGTCATGGCGCCGAAGAAGACCGTCTCGCCATCGTCGGACAGGGTGATCGGGTCGACGCCGACCTTAGCAGGCTTGCCATTGAACTGGACGTCCTTGCCATCGATCTTGAGCTTGGCACCGGGTTCTGCCTCAAGCGCCGGGTGCTCGCTGAAGCGGGTGGCTTCGCCGCTCTCCAGGTCGACGGTGATCAAGCCCGGATTGGCGATGTCTGCCAGATAGGCCACGCCACGGCTGCGGTCCACTGCCAGGTCCTGCACGAAGCTGCCCTCGGGGGCGATATTCGCTGGCAAAGTCAGCTTAGTGATCAGCTTGCCCGAGGCAATATCGAAGCCCCACAGGCGGGTCTTGCCCAGATGCAGCCCCATGTCGGTGATCCACAGACCGCCCTGGCCATCCTGGTAGATGCCCAGCGGGGAATCGATGGTGGCGTCGCTGTAGCGGCCGGCATGCGTCTGCAAGGCAGGGGAGGGCCAGGCGCGGTAGCTGTTCTGGCCGGTGATCTCGGCCAGTTGCACGTCGTGATCCCCATCCATCGGGTGGATGGTGGCGAAGACCTGTCCATTGGGCGTCACCGCCACATTGCCGGGGCGAATCTGCATGACGGCGACAGAGCGCATTTCACCGTAGGCAGGCCCGGCCTTGAGCGCTGAGGTGGTGGCCGGCAGGGTCGTATGGCCGTTGGCGCAGCCCGTCAGCAGGCCGGTAAGCAGGGCGACCATGCCCAGATGTCGGGTCGAACGGACGGGGTCAGGCATCAATGTTTCCTTGTCGTGGTAATGCTGGTGTTACTGTCGCGGTCAGCGATATCTTGAAGGCAGGAATTTCTCTATGACGATAATTGCCTGAAAAATCATGGGTATAGAGTAACCTAAAGCACCGTGCAGACCAAAAAAACGCCCTCATGGAGGGCGTTTTCATTGCAGCGTCAGGGCCTTGCGGCCAGCGGCCGATTCGATCAGGCGTGACGCGAGATCATGGCGTCGAAGTTTTCCTTCGGCTGGACGCCGGTCAGGGCTTCGAGCTTCTCGCCGGACTTGAACAGCGCGATGGTCGGCAGGCCACGGACGCCATTCTGGGCGGCGAGGTCCGGTGCATCATCGACATTGATGGCAACGACCTTGAGAGCATCACCCTGTTCTTCGGCGATGGATTCGACGATCGGGTCGAGCATCTTGCACGGGCCGCACCACGGTGCCCAGAACTTGACCAGTACCGGCTGCTCGCTTTCGATGACTTCCTGGGTGTAGTTGCTATCGACGACTTGTGCGAAATCCGCCATTTGTCTCTCCTGTGCATCACGAGGGATGCGTGATTCAAAAGGGCACTTGGTGTGCTTGATGGGCACACACTAACGCTGCTCGACTTTTGTTCGCAAGCGCATTCGCTTTTGAGGCCAGGCAACATATGCGTGCCGTTTGCGCAACAGTGGCGATGGTGTGACCGCCTACCCGCTGGTACACCGAGCCAAGCGACACTCTGATCGCGCTTCATTTGTCCTCCATTCCCCCTCCACTCGATCTCCATCGCTGCCATCGATTCAGGCGCCGGCTGTCATCCAACTGTCATGCATGTGTCACTTTATATATGGGAAAACACATATATGATATTTCATATGTCTACGCGCTTCAGCCGGCTGGCAGACAACCTGCCTTGCCATGCGTCAGGTGCCGGTGAGAGGGGGGGCGGGAGAGGGAATCGGGAGGGGAGCAAGGTGGCTCAGGCATACGCGAGGACATCGCCATGAAACCGTCAACCAATGGCGTTATTGATGGAGTGGGAGACATGGCGGCCTGCCTGACACCGTTGCAGGTCTTCAAGTGCCTTGCCGAGGACACTCGCCTGACCGTCGTGCAGCTATTAGCCCAGATGGAAGAATTGTGTGTCTGTGAGCTTATCTGGCTGCTGGAGAAGCGCGCCATGCCCATCTCCCAACCCAAGGTCTCGCGGCATCTCGCCCAGCTGAGAGATGCTGGCTTGCTGACCAGTCAGCGGCGTGGCCAGTGGGTGCACTACCGCCTGGCACCTGACCTTCCAGCTTGGTGCCATCTGATTCTCGCGACTCTCTGTCAGGCCAACGTCCGCGAGGTGTCGCGCTGGGTGGCGTGGCTGGAGACGATGCCCAACCGCCCTGTGCGCTGCTGCTGAGCGCACAGGCCGTAGAACGTTAGCCGAATCTTTTCGAACACTCTCAAGGAAATGCCCATGTGCCCTGCTCATAGCGCTCCGTCCTATTCCTCGTCCATCAGCGTGCCGGAGGGCATGCCGGCCCTGCGCGTCGGTATCAACGGCTTCGGGCGCATCGGTCGTCTCGCCCTGCGCGCGCTGTGGAAGCTGCGCGAGGATATCGTGCTGGACGTGGTGTGTATCAATGACCCGGGTGGCGATGCCGCGACCTTCGCCCATCTGCTGGAATTCGATTCCGTGCATGGCCAGTGGTCGCCGGGCACCGGTATCACCAGTGACGCGGACTCCATCACCCTCGATGGTCAGCGCACGGCATTCTCAAGCCAGCGTGAGATCGGTGATACCGACTGGTCGGGCTGCGATGTGGTGATCGAGGCCTCCGGCAAGAAGAAGAGCACCGAGGTGCTGAACGCCTATCTCGAGCAGGGCGTCTCGCGGGTCGTGGTCTCCGCGCCGGTCAAGGAAGAGGGCGTGCTCAACATCGTCATGGGCGTCAATGATCACCTCTACAACGCCGATGAGCATCGCATCGTGACGGCGGCCAGCTGCACCACCAACTGCCTAGCACCGGTGATCAAGGTGATTCAGGAGCAGTTCGGCATTCGTCATGGCTCCATGACCACCGTGCACGACATCACCAATACCCAGACGATTCTGGATGCGCCGCACAAGGATCTGCGCCGCGCGCGGGCCTGCGGCATGAGCCTGATTCCGACGACCACCGGTTCCGCTAAGGCGATCAGCGCCATCTTCCCGGAGCTGGAAGGCCGCTTGAACGGCCACGCCATTCGCGTGCCGCTGGCCAATGCCTCCCTGACCGACATGGTGTTCGAGCTCAACCGCGAAGTGACGGTGGAAGAGGTCAATCAGGCGCTGCAGAGCGCGGCAGAAGGTGAATTGGCCGGCGTGCTGGGCTACGAGACACGTCCGCTGGTATCGATCGATTTCCGTACCGATTCCCGCTCCAGCATCATCGATGCGCCCTCGACCATGGTCGTCGCGGGTACCCAGCTCAAGCTGTACGCCTGGTATGACAACGAGTGGGGCTATGCCAACCGCACCGCAGAGCTGGCGCTGAAAGTGGGCCTGGGTGATCTGGTCGACGCCAGCACACAGGAGCGCTGAAATGCTTGCCCGCCTGCGAGAGTTGCCCCATGAGGTGCGCCAGTACCTGCTGGTGACGGGGAATTACTGGGCCTTCACGCTGACGGATGGCGCACTGCGCATGCTGGTGGTGCTGCATTTTCATTCGCTGGGCTATTCGGCGCTGGACATCGCGCTGCTGTTCCTGTTCTACGAGGCCTTCGGTGTCGTCACCAACCTGGTCGGCGGCTGGCTGGGGGCGCGGCTCGGCCTCAATCGCACCATGAATGCGGGGCTTGCGATGCAGCTGGTGGCGCTTGGCATGCTGTTGGTGCCGGAGCCCATGCTGACGGTGGTCTGGGTGATGATCGCCCAGGCGCTGTCGGGCATCGCCAAGGACCTCAACAAGATGAGCGCCAAGAGCGCCATCAAGGTGCTGGTGCCGAAGGGGCAGCAGGCGGCGGAATCGCAGAGCGCACTGTATCGCTGGGTCGCGCTGCTGACCGGCTCCAAGAATGCCCTCAAGGGTCTGGGCTTCTTCCTCGGTGGCGCGGCGCTCAGTCTCATCGGCTTCCAGGGCACGGTATTGGCCATGTGGCTCATGCTGGCCGTGGTGCTGGTGCTGTC
>NZ_CFDJES010000184.1:0-2195 GCF_983723665.1 Cobetia sp.
CCATGCGTGGACTCGCTCAGCCAGGCCTGCGGCAGTGCCTCGAGCAGAGGGAAGCGCTCACTCTCGCCCTGCGCCTGCCACCAGTGACTCAGGCGCTCATTGAGCACCAGCAGCTGGCGTGCCCGCGTGGCGGCGGTGTAGCTGAGATTGGTGACCAGCACCTGATTGGGCAATTGCTGGCGCGCGCTTGGCAATGCCAGATCATCGGCCAGCACCACGCAATCAAATTCGAGACCCTTGGCGCGGAACACCGTCCCCAGCATGACCGTGGGCAGCTCGACCGACTGTCCCCGCGAGTGAGCACTGACGATGGCGGCCTGCAGGTCGCCATCGTGCTTGCGCAGCTCACCGATCCATTGATCGAGTGGCGCCTGGGCATACCAGGAGGCCAGCTCATGCAGGCTGCGCGCCTGATGATCATCGAGACGCGTCAGAGCTCCCAGCACCTGCGCCGGGGTCTGACCGAGCCGTGTCAGGGAGGGGGGCAGCAGTCGCCACCACTCACGCTGACTCGCGCTGTCGCCCTGCTCGGCCATCTGATGTGCGCGCCAGAGCCGCCAGTGATCCAGCAGCCCCGCCAGCGGATAGCCTTCGATGCCGTCCAGCCAGGCCACCGCGATGCCGCGCTGATGCAGTGACAGCGCCTCCCCCAGCGCCGCCACCGGGCCGGCACTGATCACCGCATGGCGCTTGCCGGAGTGCAGCAATGCCTCACGCACCGCGGGCAGCGCCAGACGGGTCGCCGGGCCGAGGCCGCTCATGGCCTGCTCGCGGGCGGTGGGCGAACAGGCCGCCAGCCGCGTGCCCAGCGCCGCCAATGCCGGCCCGAAGCGCCAGGCGCCGGGCAGCGAGTAGACGGTGGCATCGGCCAGCAGCGGCGAATCCAGCGAGCTCATGCCTTCCACCTGACGCGACAGGCTCTGATGCGGGTCGCCGATCAGCAGCAGGTCGCAGCGCTGGCGACGCAACATGGCCAGCAACGCTGGCGTGGCGTCCTGCGCCTCATCCAGCATCACCAGGTCGGCCTCCAGCGACTGGCCATGCTGCGACCACAGCTTGAGCAAGGCGTTGAACGAGAGGCTCTGCTGATGATCGGCGGGGTCCAGCAGACACTCCCACACCAGCCGCATGCTCTCGACCAGCTGGCGCAGCTCATTGGCGCTCAGCCGTTGTGCCACGCCTTCAGGCAGATGCTCCGGCATCGGCACCGCGTCGCTCTCGGCGAAGAAGGTGTTCAGGCCCTGGGCGATCAGGCTGCGCGACTGACTGGAAAGACTGCCCAGCCAGCTGAGGCTCTGCGGCGCCAGACGGCGCGTGATGTCGGGCTGCCGCTTGAGCTTGTCGCCGTACTCCTCCATCAAGGCCTGGCGCGCCAGCTGATGCAGCGACAGCGACTGGACATTGGCGGGCAGCTGACTGGCGGTCCGCCCGGCCACCGCCGGGTTGAGCGAGGTGTAGATGAGGGTCTCGTCGGCGTAGGTACGCGCCAGCTCGACCATCAGCACGGTCTTGCCGCTGCCGGCACAGGCACGCACCACCACGCAATCGCTGTGCTCGGCGCTGTTGGCCGGCGTGCGATCGCGCAGGCGCGAGGGAAAGGGATGGGCGAGAATTCGCCGTTGATCATTGCTCAGATGCATGGCGGCATGATCCCCCCTGTCAGCGCGGGGGGCAAGACCTTCGCTGCGCGATCATGGCTAGGACAGGGCGCCATTGGCCGCGAGGCGCTCACGCACGGTACGCATCAGGCCACGATTCCAGCGCAACAGATCATAGAGCGTGGTGAAGTAGGCGTTGCCCCGCGTCGAGTAGGCACTCAGCGTCGGGATGAGGTCTTCGGCGCGCACCGGCTGGCCCGCGTTGCGCAGACGCCCGCGCAGCTCACGTAGCTCGGCATAGCTGCGCTGGGAGTTGAGGTTGTCGAAATAGGCGGCGATGCCGGCCTCCAGGCTCTCGAAGCGCCGATATTCACGCCCCGGCGGCCCGATACCGCAGCCGCGCGAGAAGCAGCGCATGCCGAACAGATTGTTGCCCTCACGGGCATGGCCCGACGTCCCCCAGCCCGACTCCTCGATGGCCTGCACCAGCACCATGTCCAGCGGCAGGGTATCGATGCGCAGCAGCAGGCGCGTCCAGCTGACGCCGATGTCCTCGCGCGTGACGTCACAGGGCAGATTGGCCTGATCACACAGGCC
>NZ_CFDJES010000184.1:2295-4419 GCF_983723665.1 Cobetia sp.
GGGCGTCGTTGCGGACATGCTTGATCAAGCCAGTGGCTCGATCGTTCCGCCGTCTCAGGCGCTGAGCATGCTGTTCAGGCGGCGCACGTAAGCGGCCGGATCTTCCAGCGCACCGCCTTCGGCGATGATGGCCTGATCGAGCAGCACGTGTGCCAGATCGGTGAAGTAATCGCCTTCACCGCCTTCCAGACGCGTGACCAGGGCGTGCTCCGGGTTCAGCTCGAGAATCGGCTTCACTTCCGGCAGCGGCTGACCAGCGGCTTCCATCATCTTGCGCATCTGGTAGCCCATCTCGTGCTCCGGCAGCACCACGCAGGCCGGGGAATCGGTCAGACGGTGCGTGATGCGCACTTCCTGAACGTTCTCGGCCAGCGCTTCCTTGACGCGCTTGACCAGATCTTCCTTGGCCTTGGCGGTCTCTTCCTGGGCCTTCTTCTCTTCTTCGTTCTCGACATCGCCGAGATCGAGATCGCCCTTGGCGACATCCGCGAAGGACTTGCCGTCGAACTCGGTGAGGTGGCTCATCAGCCACTCGTCGATGCGGTCGGTCAGCAGCAGGACTTCGATGCCCTTCTTGCGGAAGATCTCGAGGTGCGGGCTGGACTTGGCGGCATTGAAGCTGTCGGCGACCAGGTAGTAGATCTTGCTCTGGCCTTCCTTCATGCGCTCGACGTACTGGGCCAGTGACTGGTCCTGGGTCGCGCTGTCGGTCTCGGTGGTGGAGAAGCGCAGCAGCTCGGCGATCTTCTCGCGGTTGGCGAAGTCTTCCGCCGGGCCTTCCTTGAGCACGGAGCCGAACTGGTTCCAGAAGGTCTGGTACTGCTCGGGGTCCTTGGCCAGCTTCTTGAGCATGTCCAGGCCACGCTTGGTCAGCGCGGACTTGAGCTTGTCGACCTGCGGGTCCTGCTGCAGCAGTTCGCGCGAGACGTTCAGCGACAGGTCGTTGGTGTCCAGCACGCCCTTGATGAAGCGCAGGTACAGCGGCAGGAACTGCTCGGCGTCGTCCATGATGAAGACGCGCTGCACGTAGAGCTTCAGGCCACGCGCGGCATCGCGCTGGTAGAGGTCGAACGGCGCACGGCCCGGCACGAACAGCAGGCTGGTGTACTCGAGCTTGCCCTCGACCTTGTTGTGGCTCCAGCTGAGCGGGTCGGAGAAGTCATGCGAGACGTGCTTGTAGAAGTTCTTGTACTCCTCGTCGCTGACCTCGGACTTGGAGCGCACCCACAGCGCGGTGGCGGAGTTGGCAGTTTCCCAGTGGACCTGTTCGTTGCCTTCCTCGTCCTTCTCGACGCGCTTCATGCGCACCGGCAGTTCGATATGGTCGGAGTACTTGGTGACCAGGTTGCGCAGACGATGATCGTCAGCGAACTCGATGGCATCGTCCTTGAGGTGCAGCACGATCTCGGTGCCGCGCTCGGCGCGCTCGATGTCGGCGACGCTGAACTCGCCTTCGCCACGCGAGGTCCACTCGACGCCCTGGTCAGCGCCCAGGTCGGCGCGACGGGTACGCACGGTGATCTCGTCGGCGACGATGAAGCCGGAGTAGAAGCCAACCCCGAACTGACCGATCAGACGCGAATCCTTCTGCTGGTCACCCGACAGGTTCTTCATGAACTCGGCGGTACCGGAGCGCGCGATGGTACCCAGGTTGGCGACCACATCGTCACGGCTCATGCCGATGCCGTTGTCACGCAGGGTGATGGTCTTCGCCTCGGCGTCGTGCTCGATCTCGATGCGCAGTTCGCTGTCGTTGCCGTAGAGGGCATCGTTGTCCAGCGCCTGGTAGCGCAGCTTGTCGCAGGCATCCGCCGCGTTGGAGACCAGCTCGCGCAGGAATATCTCGCGGTTGGAATACAGCGAGTGGATCATGAGGTGAAGCAGCTGCTTCACTTCTGTCTGGAAGCCATGCGTTTCGGTGTGAGTGGCGGTCGTCATCGAAAAGGACCTCTATGTCGTGGATGCCTGAAAAGAAGATTCGCGGTGGCCAGAGCGCCCCCGCAACAATGGAACCGGCTCGCCGACGCCTGCCTTTCTTGGGCGGCAGATCGAAGGAAGCACTCGTGGATCAGATATGGGGCAAGGGTGAGGGATTTCAAGGCACTAGCGACAGATGATTGCGCC
>NZ_CFDJES010000185.1:0-4413 GCF_983723665.1 Cobetia sp.
GCCATCCAGTTGGCGATGGGCCGTTCAGAGCCGCTGATCCGCTAGAGCCGCTGATGACGATTCACTGTCGATGAATTGTTGGCAACTATTGCTGCCTGGGGCCTCAAGTTGGCGTCTGGCGCGCCGATATTCACAGCATCCGTACGCCGGTGTGGCGTCATTCACCTTCTCCCTTTTCCCATTGTTCCTTTCAGGTAAACGCCATGGCCAGCAGCATGTTGAGTATCGGTGTCAGTGGTCTGCAAGCCGCCCAGACGGCGCTTGCCACCAACAGCAACAACATCGCCAACGTCTACACGCCGGGCTATAGCCGTGAAACGGTCGAGTTGAATGGCAACAGTGGTGGCGGTGTCAGTGTGGCGTCGATCAGCCGCCAGACTGACAGCTATCTCTCTGCGCAGCTGGACAGCGCCATGAGCGCCAGCACGGCGCTTGAGACCCATGAAGCCAACATCAGTCAGATCGACAATCTGCTCGCCGATGACGAGGCGGGCCTGGCGCCGTTGATGCAGGAGTTCTTCGGCGCCATCGAAGGCGTGGCCAGTCAGCCGAGTGATCCGGCGGCGCGCGAGAGCCTGCTGGGCAGCGCCGAGAGCCTGGCCGGGCAGCTCAATGCCTTCTCCGCCTATCTGGATGACATGGATTCTGCGGTCAATTCACAGCTCGGCGATGTGGTCGGCGACATCAACACTGCCACCAGCCAGATCGCCTCGCTCAACGAGCAGATTTCCCTGACGCGTGCGCGTACCGGCGAAGAGCCACTGGGCCTGCTGGACCAGCGCGATCAGGCGGTGACCGACCTGCAGACGCTGGTCGGCGTCGAGGTGCAGGAGCAGGATGGTCGGCTGAGCGTCAGCCTCGGCAATGGCCAGCTGCTGGTCAACGGCAGCAGCAATTACGAACTGGACGTGGAACCAGACCCGCAGGACATGAGCCGTTCGGTGGTCACTTACAGCGTGGCGCCGGGCGTCGCCAGCGCCATCGATGAGGCGCAGCTCGAAGGCGGCACCCTGGGCGGGCTGTTGAGCTTCCGCGCCGACAGCCTCGAGCCGACCCAGAATCAGCTCGGCCAGTTGGCCGCGGGTCTGGCGTTGACCTTCAATGCCCAGCACGCCGACGGTGTCGACGCCAATGGCAACGCGGGGGGCGACTTCTTCACTCTCGGTGATCCGGAAGTGCTGCCGGCGAGCGGCAACGCCGCCGGAGCGGACCTTGAGGTGACATTCGCCCCCGCCACCCAGCAGGAAGGTGACGATTTCTACAGTGTCGCGCTGACCGGCGATGACTACCGCCTGAGTCTTGACGGCGGCACCTATCAGCTGGAAAACCTCAGCAGCGGCGCCGTGCAGACCCTGACCCCGGACAGCGAAGGCGTGATGCGCCAGGATGGCCTGGAGTTCACCGCCACCGGCATGGCGGACGGTGACAGCTTCACCATCCAGCCGACGCGCAATATCGCCGACACCTTCGGGGTCGCGATCGACGAGGGTGCCGAGATCGCCGCGGGTTCAAGCGATGCCAGCCTCGACAACCGCAACATTCTCGCCCTGCAGTCACTGCAGAGCAGCGACGCCCTGGGCAGCGCCGGCAGCTTCAATGATCACTACGCGTCACTGGTCAGCCAGGTCGGCAACCAGACCCGTCAGGTGCAGGTCAACCTGGAGGCTCAGCAGGGCCTGACCGAGCAGCTGTCGGCGGCAGACCAGTCGATCTCGGGGGTCAATCTGGATGAAGAAGCCGCGGACCTGATCCGTTATCAGCAGTATTACCAGGCCAACGCCCAGGTCATCCAGACCGCGTCGACGGTGCTGGATACCATTCTGAACATCCGCTAACGAGGCCGTGATGCGCATCAGTACCCAAACCCTCTATGCCCAGGGCGTCACCTCGATGCTGGATCAGCAGGCGGCGTTCTCCAAGGTGTCCGAGCAGCTGGCCACCGGCAAGCGCGTGGTCAATCCCTCGGATGACCCGAGTGCGGCCAGCCAGGCGGTGACGATCTCGCAGTCCCAGGCCGTCAATGAACAGTTCAGCGACAGCCGCACCACGGCGCGCAACAACCTCTCCATCGAGGAAAGCGCGCTCAATCAGGTCACCGACACCATCACGCGTGTCCAGAGCCTGATCGTGCAGGCGGGCAACGGCACCCTCAGTGACAGTGACCGTGATGCGCTGGCCACCGAGCTTGAAGGCAGCCGTGAGGTGTTGCTGGGACTGGCCAACAGCACCGACGGCAACGGCAACTATCTGTTCGGCGGCATGAGCGGTGACACGGCGCCCTTTGGCGAGGATGGCAGCTATCGCGGCGATGATGAGCAGCGCCAGCAACGCGTCGACAGCTCGCGCCTGATGGAGGTCAATCATACCGGCAGCCAGATCTTTGGCGGCGTGGCATCTGGCAATCAGCAGCTGGCCCGCCAGACCAGCGAGAGCGAGTCGTCACTGCCGATCACCTTCAAGGGGCCGGAAGTCGTCGATGCCGCGGCGCGGGTCGATGGCGCGGCCTACAGCGTCAGCATCGATGCCGCTGGCGTCACGATCAGCGGCACCGATGCCGAAGGCAATGATCTCCAGGTCCTGGATGGCGAAGGCAACCCGCTGCCATCGGACATGGCGTACAGCGATGGCATGACGCTTGCGTTCAATGGGCTGTCGATGACGCTGTCCGGTGATGAGCAACAGGTCGCTGAGGCTCAGAGCTCCGGCAAGGCAACGCAGCTGGTGGTCGAGGAGGGTGAGGCCAGCGCCGATCTGTTCGCCAATCTGGATGGCCTGATCACCGCGCTGAGCACGCCGATCGAGAGCGAGGCCGACCAGGCCGCCTTCAACAACGCCATCTCGACCGCCAGTCGCCAGTTCAGCAACAGTCTCGACAATGTGCTGACGGTGCGCGCCGATGTCGGCACCAAGCTCAACGAGCTGGATTCACTGGATATCATCGGGGATGACCGTGAGCTCAACTATGCCTCGACCCGCTCGGACCTGATCGATCTGGATTACAACGAGGCGATCTCCGACTACTCGCTGACCCAGGTGGGGCTGCAGGCCTCTCAGCAGGCGTTCTCGGATATCTCGGGCATGTCACTGTTCGACTATCTGCGCTGAGTGATGGCGTGACCGCGCTCGAGGAATGATGAAAAAGCCGCACTGGATACTCGCTCTCGCGATGGCATTCGGTGCGGCTCTTGCGTCTTGGTGGTTGCTTTTCAGATCAGTGCTTGCGTGTCATGGCATCGTGCCCAGGCCTTCATGCACGGCCTGGAAGGCGCCCAGCGCCTGACGGAACAACAGCGACAGCCAGTCCGTCATGCCCGGCATCATCAGCCACAGCATCGCGATGCCCAGCAGCAGTGTCAGCGGGAAGCCGATCGAGAACACCGACAGCTGCGGCGCCGAGCGGTTGAGTACGCCCATCGCCAGGTTGATCGCCAGCAGCGAGGCAACCAGCGGCAAGGCCAGCAGCAGGCCGGCGCTGAACAGGCTGGCGCTCCACAGCAACAGATTCTCGAGCCCGACGGGCCCCATGCGGCGCAGGTCGAGGGGAATCTCGTGGAAGTGGGTGACCAGGATTTCCAGTACCAGCAGATGGCCATTGAAGGCCAGAAACAGCAGCATGGCCAGCATGCCCAGCAGACGCGACAGCACCTGGGTATTGGTGCCGGTGTCGGCCGAGAAGAAGCTGGCGAAGGCCAGACCCATCTGCAAGCCGATGAATTCCCCGGCCGCCTCGACGATGGCGAAGGTGATGCGCATCACCAGGCCCAGTGCCAGGCCGACGCCCATCTGCAAGGCCAGCTGCCAGACGGCGGCCGGGCCGAGCACATCCACCGGGGGTGGGCTATCGACCAGCGGCGCGATGATCAGCGCCAGGCCAAAGGCCATCAACAGGCGCACCGGCGTGGGCAGGCTGCGGTGACCGAACAGCGGCGCGCTGATCATGAAGCCTGACAGGCGCGCGAAGGGCCACATCACGCTCAGCAGCAGGGCCTGGAGATGCTCGGGGGACAGCAGGTCATTCGGCAATGGAGCGTCCTCCCGCCGGGCTTGCGTCGAGCCTGTTGTCGATGCTCATGCAGGTGTCGCTCATCCGATCAGGTGCGGGAAGCCGGTGAAGACGCTGCGCGTGAAGTCCATCAGCGTCTCCAGCAACCAGGGGCCGGCCAGTACCAGGGTGCCGAACACGCCGAGAATCTTGGGGATGAAGGACAGGGTCATCTCGTTGATCTGGGTCGCGGCCTGGAACAGGCTGACGATCAGGCCGATGAACAGGGCGCTGGCCAGCAGCGGGCTTGCCACCAACAGGGTGATGTACATGGCATGCGAGGCCAGGCTGGTGATGACTTCAGGTGTCATGGCGGCGCGTTCTCGATGGGCAGATGGGAGGTGTCGAGGCTGGCAGTGCACGGTTGCGCG
>NZ_CFDJES010000186.1:0-2909 GCF_983723665.1 Cobetia sp.
CATTAGCGTTATTCGTGGAACAAGTGTTGAGCAGTGTTTTCACTGAGTCGCTGTCGATGACATCACTGGGGGCGCTGAGCCAGGCGCGTTCCAGCCAGTTTTCCAGTTCGCGGATATTGCCGAGCCAGTCCTGGCGCATGAGGATGGGCCATAACGAGGCGTCGAGGAGTTTGCGGCGACCATGACGTTGATTGAGGCGAGAGAGGTGTTGCTCGATCAGGGCGGGAATGTCTTCGCGGCGTTCGCGCAGCGGCGGCAGGCTGACGGGGAGCACATTGATGCGGTAGTAGAGGTCGAGGCGGAACTGGCCCTGCTCCACGCGGGCGGCGAGGTCTTGATTGGTGGCGACGACCAGACGGAAGTCGGCGCGGCGGGTGGTGGTGTCGCCCAGGCGGGTGATCATCCCGTCCTGAATCACCTTGAGCAGCTTGGTCTGGGTGGCCAGCGGCAGCTCACCGATTTCATCGAGGAACAGGGTGCCGCCTTCGGCCTGCTCCATCAGGCCCGCCTTGCCACGGTTGCCCGCGCCGGTGAAGGCACCGGCCTGATAGCCGAACATCTCGGACTCGAACAGGCTCTCGGGGATGGCGCCGCAGTTCACCTCGATGAAGGGGCCGTCGGCGCGTTGGCTCCAGCGATGCAGTTGATGGGCGAAGGCCGTCTTGCCGACCCCGGATTCGCCCAGCATCAATACCGTGGCGTTGGTGGGCGCGACCCGCTTGAGCAGCAGCGCTATCTCGCGCATCACCGGGCTTCTGACCTGCAGCTCACCCAGCTCCAGCGCGGCGTCTTCGCACTCGGCCTGCTCGCGCGCTGATTGTTCACGTTGCCGCTGTTCAGCCTGGTTCTGTGCATATTGCTCAGTGTCGTGGACTGATTGCCCTGCCCCCGCCTTTGTCCAATCTCCCTCTGCCTGACTGACGCCGCCCAGCTCACCGCCGCGTGAGTTGCGGCGCAGGTGATCACTGAAGCGCTGCTGGAGCACCGCGTATTCCTGCTGCAACAGCTGGATATCGGTGAGATCCATCGAGCGGCTGACCACGCACTCGAGCTTGCCCGCGACGAACACCGGATGCGCCTGCGCCACCACCCGACGGCCGGTGGCGGTGAGCTGCATCATCTGCAGGGTGCGCCCCGTGCGCAGCACCTCCAGGCTGATGGAGGGCTTGAGCACGCCGCTGGCTTCCAGCTCATGCACGTTGGCGGCACACAACTCCTCGCGGGTCATGCCATAGACCGCCGCGGCGCCGGGACTGACATCCATCACCTGGCCATCCGCATTGACCACGAAGTAGTGATCGTGAGCGGTGTCGATGATGGTCTTGAGAATCTGACGGTCGAGCTCTGACATGGCGGGCACCTCATGGTCGAGCCTGTGAATCGGGCGGGGCTTTCCAGCAGGTCTTTCTACTGCTTCTTTTTATCGGTTCTTTGCAGCGCTTCTTTCTATCGCTTCTTCCTACCGCTTCTTTCCAGCAGTTCTTTCTCGCACTGCGCTTGAAGACACTCTCGATGATGCCCGAATGTGATCCACAAATGAATCAGTGATCCATTTTTGAATCATTAACCGTGCACGAGTGATCCAGAAATGAATCACTCAGCCACCACCCTTAAATAAAACTCAATAAAATCAATAGACTAAAAATTGGCATGGTTACTGCAATGCTGGGGTATGCGCCAAGGAAGATCGCCGGCTTTCATGCCACTGTCCGGCAGGCGATCAGGCGAACAATCACAATACCCCGCTCGCCGTCACGTTAGCGCGAGCGACTCAAGACCCTGGAGAGACAGATGAGCGAGTTCAATCAGCCGCTGGGCGGCAACGACATGCCACGTTTCGGCGGCCCGGCCACCATGATGCGTCTGCCGGCTCAGGAAACCGCGGAAGGCCTGGACGCCGCCTTCATCGGCATTCCGCTGGACATCGGTACCTCCAACCGTCCGGGCGCACGTCTCGGCCCGCGCCAGATCCGTGATGAATCGCGCATGCTGCGCCCCTACAACATGGCCACCCGCGCCGCGCCCTTCGATAGCCTGCAGGTGGCGGACATCGGCGATGTGCCGATCAACACCTTCCACCTGCCCAAGAGCATGGACATCATCGAGCAGTTCTACGATGAGGTGCTGCGCCACGACTGCGTACCGCTGACGCTGGGCGGCGATCACACCGTCACCCTGCCGGTGCTGCGTGCCATCGCCAAGAAGCACGGCCCGGTCGGCCTGATCCACATCGATGCCCACGCCGACGTCAACGACCACATGTTCGGCGAGCCCATCGCCCACGGCACGCCGATTCGCCGCGCCCAGGAAGAAGGCCTGCTCGACAGCAATCGCGTGGTGCAGATCGGCCTGCGTGGCACCGGCTACTCCGCCGATGACTTCGACTGGTGCCGCCAGCAGGGCTTCCGTGTCGAGACCGCCGAGATGTGCTGGTTCAAGTCACTCGCCCCGCTGATGGCCGAAGTGCGCGACATGATGGGCGACCGCCCGGTTTACATCACCTTCGACATCGATGGCCTGGACCCCTCCGTCGCCCCCGGCACCGGCACCGTGGAAGCCGGCGGCCTGACCATGCCGCAGGGCATGGAAATCGTGCGCGGCGCGCGTGGCCTCAACATCGTCGGCGGTGACCTGATGGAAGTCTCCCCGCCCTACGACACCAGCGGCAACACCGCGCTGATGGGCGCGACCCTGCTCTACGAAATGCTCTGTGTACTGCCGGGAGTGCAACAGCGCGACTGATCCACGAATGACCTGCTGTCCTGCTGCACCCGCGCCGGGGGCCCGTCCCGCCCTCGGCGCACACAGAATCACCCGAGACGATACGGCATGATGCATCACACAATGCTCGGCTAGAGCCTGACCATTACAACAAGATCTAGGTGACCCGAATGACAACCAGCATCGAC
>NZ_CFDJES010000186.1:3009-4385 GCF_983723665.1 Cobetia sp.
CTGACCTTCTTCTTCTTCGCGGCCATTCTGCTGCCGCTGCTGGTCGACTTCGGCTTCATGGAATTCATCGGCAGCCTGGTGCGTCGTCCGTTCCGCGCCATCTTCAATCTGCCCGGGCGCAGCGCCATCGATGCCACCGCCTCGTGGATGGGTTCCGGCACCGTCGGCGTGCTGATCACCACCCAGCAGTACGAGCAGGGCTTCTACAGCAAGCGCGAAGCGGCAGTGATCGCCACCAACTTCTCGGTGGTCTCGATCGCCTTCGCGTTGCTGGTCACCAGCTTCATGAACATCAACCACCTGTTCGTGCCTTTCTACCTGACCGTCGTCATCGCGGGCCTTATCGCCGCCGTCATCGTGCCGCGTCTGCCGCCGCTGTCACGCAAGCGTGATGATTATCATGAGCCGGTCGGCTGCCAGATCAGTGAAGAGAACCAGAGCGACTGTGGCGTACTGCGCTACTCACTCGGCATGGCGGTCGCGCGCGCCGAGCATGCGCCGGGCCCGCTCAAGCTGGTGAAATCGGCCGGCTTCAACGTGGCGGACATCTTCCTCGGCCTGCTGCCGGTGGTGATCGCCATCGGGACCGTGGCGCTGATGCTGGCCGAGTTCACGCCGGTGTTCACCTGGCTCTCCTACCCGATGATTCCGCTGCTGGAACTGCTGCAGATTCCCCACGCGGCAGAGGCAGCCCCGGCGACGCTGGTCGGCTTTGCCGACATGTTCCTGCCGGCGGTGCTGGCCAAGGACATCGACAGCGAACTGACCCGCTTCGTGATCGCCTGCCTGTCGCTGACCCAGTTGATCTACATGTCCGAGATCGGCGCCCTGCTGCTCAAGTCGAAGATTCCGCTCAAGATCTGGGAACTGGTGGCCATCTTCGTGCTGCGCACGCTGATCACCCTGCCGATCATCGCCGGTATCGCGCATCTGTTCGTGTTCTGAGCCAAGCGGGCACTCAACTTGTTTCTCATCTCATACGGGAGCACCACGGTGCTCCCGTCATTGGAATAACCTGCCATGACCTGTGCTGAACTCCTGATCCGACTGCTGCGTGACACCTACGGCGTCGACACCGTCTTCGGTATTCCCGGCGTGCATACCGTCGAGCTCTACCGTGGCCTGGAGCCGGATGCCGATCCCGCCGCGCGCAGCATTCGCCACGTCACCCCGCGCCATGAACAAGGCGCCGGCTTCATGGCCGATGGCTATGCCCGCAGCACCGGCAAGCCCGGGGTGTGCTTCATCATCACCGGCCCGGGGATGACCAACATCACCACCGCGATGGGCCAGGCGCTGGCCGACTCCATCCCGATGCTGGTGATCTCCAGCGTCAATCGCACCGACACCCTCGGCCGTGGCCAGGGGCGTCTGCA
>NZ_CFDJES010000187.1:0-1336 GCF_983723665.1 Cobetia sp.
ATCAGGCCGCAGAGGCTCAGGTCGCAGGGAATCAGCGCGCCTTGCGTGCACGATAGACCTTGAACTGGCGCGTTTCCGCGAGCACTTCAAACTCGCCGAAGGCCGCCTGCAGCAGACCGGGATACGGCAGGAAGGCATTGGCGACCAGCGTCAGGGTGCCGCCGGGCATCAGGTGATCCGGTGCCTGGCTGATCAGGCGCGCCGCCGGTCCGTAATCGATATCGCGCTCATGATGGAACGGCGGATTGGCCACGATGGCCTCGAACCGCTCCCCCTCGAACGCCGCGAAGACATCACTCAGGCGTACGTCCGCCTCAAGCCCGTTGAGCGCCAGACTGCGACGGGTCGCCTCCACCGCGAAGGCACTGACGTCGCCTGCCATCACGCGCGCACCGTGACGCGCCAGCCAGCAGCTGATGATGCCATCACCCGCCCCGATATCCAGCGCACGCTTGTAGCCACGGGTCGGCAGGTTCTCCAGCAGCAGCGCGGTACCCGGGTCCAGCTTGGCATTGCCATACAGTCCCGGATGGCTGGTCAGTCGCATCTCCAGCGCCTCGAATTCGCCCCAGCCTTCTGTCCATTGTCCAGCCACTGCCAGTGGCGATTCACTGCTGGCGGCCTGTTCGGCCGTCAACTCACGCGTGGCGGATGACCACAGCTGGCAACGGCGCGCGGTATCGTCCTTGCGCGCCGTCATCCCCAGCGCCTTGAGGATGCGCTCAGCGCGCTTGATGCCACCGTTGACCTCGCCCACCACCTTGATCGGCGTACCGGCCGGCAACACCTGGCATAGCGCCACCAGCCACCACTCGCCCAGCGCGTGCGCCTTGGGCCAGAACACGATGGCGCCCGCGGCTTGCGCGATGGTGTCATCAGCTCGCGCATCGGCGAAGAACACCGCATGGCTGACCCGGTGCCCTGCTTCCCGCGCGGCATTCACGATACCGGTGTCATGCCCCCAGACACGCCGCTGGCGGTCCGATGACAGCCACCAGTCATCACGCGGCGCAGCGACCCACAGCCAATCACGAAAATCACTGTCCTGACGCTCTAGTAGCTGACAGGCGGGGGTTTGAGCAGACATGAAGACTCCAACAGGGTAAGAAGATACGGACAACGGCGAGGGCGCCGGATATCGAAACAATGCGGTTGTGCGGGTACCGCCTCAGGCCGGGCGCACCAGCTCATAGTGCAGATAGCGGCCCAGATAGACGAAGGGGGTCGTGCGCCAGTGCTGACACTCGAGCGCCAGCAATTTCTGCATGTCAGCCTCGCTCAGCGGGTCGCGTGAGCGCAGATAGTCGTGGAAGACGCGCAGCCCGGTCAGCTCACG
>NZ_CFDJES010000187.1:1436-4376 GCF_983723665.1 Cobetia sp.
ACCAGCGGACAGCCCCTGGCCTTGCGGCGCGGCAGTGCTCAGGAAGCGTTTCGCGCGCTCACGCATCTCGCCAGAGGGTTCGACCAGCGTGAGATGGTGTCCACGCGTGAGCCACCAGTGGGCTGTCTGCCCGAGCCCCGCACCGATTTCCAATACCGGGGAAGGCGGCAAATGCGAGAAACGCTCATCCATCAGGCGCTGGGTGAGCGCAAGACGAACACGACCGCGCTCCGTGGTGTAGAAACCACGTTCGAACTTGTCGGCCAGACCGTCGAAATGACGATCAGCGGTGGCACGGCGAACGCGAGAGGCGCCAGCGCGGGACGAGGTTTTCGGCTCAGGCATGAAGAATATCTTGGCGAAGGAGAAAGAACTGACGAAGCGATGGTGCAGATAATGCCTCACTCACTCGCCAAAGGCACTTCTCGGTGCGGATGAACCGCGCACTGATGCCGCTGATGGCCCGCCGCCACGCATTTCCTCCGCCAAATGGATCGGCGTAGAATGGCGCCTGCATCGAGGGGCCAAGGAACGGCACATGGCGAGGAAAGAGGTCATGGGGCAGAGAAAGACCGACACTTGATCGACTTGAGCAGCCAAGGCTTCAACGTGACTGACTTGTGCACATCGACTCCACTTCCGACATAGACCTCAGCCATGAAACAACGCGTCCTGCTAATCGTCCGCAAGCTCAACATCGGCGGCATCCAACGCAATACCGTCAATCTCGCCAATGTCTTGCACCGCGAAGGGCATGAGGTCCATGTACTGGTACTGAAAGGCGAACTGGAACTCGTCCCGGATGCCGGCGTGCACCTTCATCAGGTCGACTTCGACAAGGCATTTCGCAAGACGGGCATCGGCCTGTTCTACGACCTGTTCACCCGCCTGCTGCTGGCTCCGTGGATCAAGGGCTCAGGATACGTCTGGCGAGGCTATTACGGCGGCCACTATCTGCGCCGTTTCATCGCGCGCCTGGAGAAGGAACACGGCCCGATCGATCGGGTCATCACGCGCGGCCAGGGCGCCTTCGAGACCTTCTGGTCGTGGCGGGACCCTCGCCTGTGGCAGGTGGCGGTGTCATGGCCCGGCGACCTGAAAGAGGGCTGGCGGCAACGTTTCCTGTTGAGCCGCCTGTATAGCGGCAAACAGGTCGTGTGCAACACCGACAATGTGCGCCAGCAACTGGAAAGCCTGCTGGACCATCACGGGATCAAGGCGGCGAGACTCGCGACCATCGGCAATGTCTGTGATCTGGATGCCATCGCCGCCATGGCAGAGGAAGAGGTGGAACTGCCCTCCCGCCCTTACGTGGTGCAGGTGTGTCGTCTCTCGGACGTCAAGCGTCAGGATGTGCTGATCAAGGCATACCTCGCCTCAGGCATCGAGGAAGACCTCGTCATCGTCGGCGATGGCCCCAAGCGGGAAGCCACCGAAGCACTGATCCGCGAGCTGGGCGTCGGCGACAGGGTCCACCTGATCGGTAGCCGCCTGAACCCCTACCCGTGGATGAAGCACGCCCGTCTGTTCGTGCTCAGTTCACGCAGTGAGGCCTTCGGCATCGTGCTGGTGGAGAGCATGTGCTGTGGCACGCCGTGCGTGGCACCGGATGTCCCCGGCGGCATTCGCAATGTCTTGATCCATGATCAGGCGCGCCTGATCTCCGAAGACTCCATCGAGGCGCTGGCAGCCAAGATTCGTGAAGGTCTCGCCAACCCGCCGGCACTCGACTCGGATCCGGAGCTGATCGAACGCTTCCGCGATACCCGCATCATGCAGGAGTTTCTGTCCCTGCCCACTGATGCCGTGACATCAGACTCCCGCTGACACCCAAAGCCCTGCGTTTATCGAGAGACTCTCTTGCAGGGCTTGTTCTTGCGCCTTCCCGCGACGCTGAACTGGCAGGACGATTGGCTGGCAAGACGATGCGATGTCCAGACCAAGAGCCAGGACATTGTTGAACGAGTAATCGGATAGGAAGATCAAGTGCGGCAATTCTTACTCCGGGCCTGAAGCCAGGACGGGCGCTGCTCACAGAGCAAGGGCCGAGCACGCAACGAACGGTGCAGAGAAGACGATAAGGCGATGACGCAGAAGGCAGGACAGACGACGGCGTCCAGAAGGTGGGATTGCTGGCGCCCCCTGCAGGAGTCGAACCTGCGACCTGCCCCTTAGGAGGGGGCCGCTCTATCCAGCTGAGCTAAGGGGGCGTAGCGAGCGGAAGTATAAGCCATTGAAGTGGCGAGATAAACCCGACAATTGCTGCACCGCCTGCTTCACGCCCCTTCGTCGTCATCCACATGCTGGAGGCGCTGGAGCAATAACCTGAAGGCATGCTCCACGCCTGATTTCGGTGTCATGCCCCAGGCTGGCTGAGACAGCCTCATGAACATGCCTTCCCTATCCTTTCGACAATCGGGCCTCCGCGTCGCCAATCACCTCTGCCATCGGGCGCGGGCGCCCCAGCAGGTAACCCTGAACTCGCGAGCAACCCATGCGCCGCAAGACTTCGAGTTGCTCCGTCTCTTCCACGCCTTCCGCCACGACATCGAGTGACAGGGCGCTCGCCATCATCAGCATGGCACGCACGATCTCGTTGCCCGTGGTATGCGTGTCTGGCGATTCCTCATGAGACAGGTCATTGATGAAGCTGCGATCTATCTTCAGCTCCTTGAGCGGCATACGACGCAAACGCGACAGATTCGAGTAGCCGATGCCGAAATCATCAATCGAGAAGCTCAGGCCCAAGGCTGCCAGCTGGTCAATCTTCTCGAGCATTGCCGCTTCATCATCCGTCGCCAGGCTCTCGGTGATTTCCATACGCAAGAGCTCAGGCGCGAAGTCATGTTGCGCCAACAGCCTGGTGACCTGCGGCACGAACTCGCTGCTACGGAACTGCACCTGACTGACATTGACCGCCATCGGTAGCGCATAGCCTCG
>NZ_CFDJES010000188.1:0-4359 GCF_983723665.1 Cobetia sp.
GTGAAGCTCTCCAGCGGGTTGAGCCAGTAGAGGTCCATCGCCGCGGTCCAGGAGAAGTCGCGACCGCCACAGCCTTCGCCGGTCACCGAGTTGAAGTATTCGTAGTAGCCGGCGGCTTCGATGCACTTCTGGCTGGCCTGCTTGATCTGGTCGGCCTCGCGGGACATGCCATATTCCTCGCAGCCGATGGCCAGCATCCAGTTGATGTGCAGCCAGCTCGGTCCGCGCCAGTAACGCTTCGGCTCGAAGCGGGTGCTTTCCGGATGGGTGGAGGCGACACCGAAGGGCGCCTGTTCCAGCCATTCCTCGAGCAGACCGCCCATGCGCTGCGCCTGGGCGCCGCTGGCGACCCCGGCGAACAGCGGCAGAATGCCGGCGGTGGTGACGTGCTCCAGCAGCACGTTGGCACGCGCATCACGGCTCAGGAAACAGCCCAGCTCGTCGCTCCACAGCGCCTGCACGCCTTCCTCGGTGCGCGCCAGCGACTGCTTGAGGCTGAAGAGCGCCTCGCCGTGGGTGTTGACCAGACCCAGACCGGCGGCATCCTCTTCGCACAGCGCAATCAGGTCGCGGGTGCCACGGTGCAGGATGGAGATCAGGCTGATGTCCTCGACGCGGTACGGGTAGTCGCGATACAGAACCTCAGCGCCGTGCTCGTTCTGCTGGAAGAACTTCACCAGATAGATGTAGCGATCGTATTCGTACTTGTGCGGGCGCTCGGACGGATCGACCAGCCCGGTATCGCGACGCACGTATTCGGCATCGACCGGCGGCACGCCAGCCAGCGGGCCATCCCACTGCGGGCTATTGTCCATGCCCGATTCCCACGGGTGATAGCTGCAGACGCGGCCGGTGTGTTCCGGATCACGATCGCGATAGAACCACAGGTGGTAGCGGATGACGCCGGGCAGGGTAGCGGCCAGTTTTTCCTCGGCAAGCCGGCGATCACGGCCTTCCTCGAACAGCAGCTTCATGACGCTGGCCAGCACCGGCGGCTGGGAGATGGCGCTGGTCGACGGGCTATGCTTGACGCCCCAGACTTCCGGCCCCGGGAAGTAGGTTTCCGCGTCACCGTGGAAGACGATATGCGGCACCATGCCGTTGTCCCACTGACCTTCCAGCAGGCGCTCGACCTCACGCCAGGCACGCGCTTCGTCACCGGCGGCCAGCCAGCCCAGCGCGGTGATGGCGGCATCCCAGTTCCACTGGAAGGGGTAGAGGCCACGCGTGGGCACGGTGTAGCCGCCCAGGTCGTTGAGCTTGAGAACGTCGTGAGCGCTGAGCGCGTCGAGCTTGGCATTCATGTAAGTCGGCTCCGTTCGGGATGAAAGGTTTGGGCTGAAAGGTTGGCTAGAGAGGGGTCGGGGTGCCTTACGCCGACATCAGGTGGCCGCTGTGGTCGTAGAAGCGCACCTTCTCGGCCAGCGGGCGGATGTGGATGTCGCTGCCATTGCCGACATCGAGATCACTCGGCATGTTGACGCGAATCATCTCGTCGCCGAAACGCGCGGTCAGCTGCTTGTGCGATCCCAGCAATTCCGAGACCAGCACGCGCACCGGGGCGAAGTTCTCGGTGGGCTCGAAGCGCACCTCGAAGTCCTCGGGGCGGATACCGCACTTGTGCACCTGCTGGCTCGACTGCTCGGGGCGGGTCGGGTGATTCCAGCGCGCATCCGGCGGGATGAAGTTCATCGGCGGGTTGCCGATGAAGCTGCCGACGAATTCGGTCGCCGGGTAGTGGTAGATCTCGGAGGGCGGCGCGTACTGCTCGATCTGGCCACCCTTCATGACCGCGATACGGTCCGCCAGGCTCATGGCCTCGACCTGGTCGTGGGTCACGTAGATGGTGGTGGTGTCGGAGGCGGCGAGAATGGTCTTGAGCTCGGCGCGCATCTCCAGACGCAGCAGGGCATCCAGATTCGACAGCGGCTCATCCATCAGCAGCACTTCCGGCTCCATCGCCAGGGCGCGCGCGACCGCGACACGCTGACGCTGACCGCCGGAGAGCTGACCGGAGTAGTGATCGAGACGGTCCTCGATATGCATCAGTGCGGCGGTTTCCTTCACCTTGCGCTGGATATGCGCCTCGCTGTCCTTGCGCACGCGCAGGCCGAAGGCGATGTTCTCCGCCACGGTCATGTGCGGGAAGACGGCGTAGTTCTGGAACACCATCGCGATGCGACGATCGCGCGGTGCCAGCGAGGTGATCTCACGCTCGCCGATGCGGATCGAGCCGCTGCTCTCGTATTCCAGCCCCGCGATGATGCGCAGCAGGGTGGACTTGCCGCAGCCGGACGGGCCGAGCAGCACGGTGAATTCCTTGTCGCGGATCTCGAGATCGATGGACTTGAGGATTTCCTGCTTGCCGAACTGCTTGCGTACGGCGCTGATTTGGATGGCTGACATGGTCTGACTCCTTTGATCGAGAGCGGCGGCGAGGAAGTGAACTCGCTTGCGAGAGACGATGAAGATCGCCGCCGGTCATTGGCCTGATGAGCGGGCGTACGTTAGCGGTTGGAAATGCCCCACATGCTGAACAGGTACTTCCTGATCGCGAACAGGAACAGCAGCGCCGGGACGACCAGAATCAGACCACCGGCATACTTGATCTCGGCAGGTGACTCGGAAAGGCTCTGCACCAGGAAGGCGGTCAGGGTGCGGTTCTCGACGGTGAGGATTGCCGAGGCGAACACCTCGTTCCACGAGATCACGAAGGCGAACACGGCCGAGGCGGTGATGCCCGGGGCGGCCAGCGGCAGCACTACGCGGCGGAAGGCCTGCCAGCGGTTGCAGCCCATCAGCCAGGCGGCTTCCTCGAGTTCCACCGGAATGCCCATGAACAGGCTGGAGGTGATCAGCACCGCAAACGGCAGTGCCAGGGTGGCGTGCACCATCGCCAGACCCAGGATGGAGTCATCGATGCCGACCTGGATGAAGATGACGGCCAGCGGCAGCGCCAGCAGCGGCATCGGGAAGGCCCGCGACAGGATGATGATCATGCGGTAGGCATTCATGCCCGGGAACACGAAGCGGGCCAGCGCATAGCCTGCCGGTGCGCCGAGCACGATGGCGATCACCATGGTGAAGACGGCGGCCAGCAGCGAGTTGCCCAGTGCGCTGATCACGCCCTGGTAGTGCCAGAAGAAGTCGAGGGTCTCGAAGCTCAGCGCCGGGGTCAGGGTCTTGGGCCAGCCGGTGATCTGCTCCGGCGTGCTGACGCTGTTGAGCATCAGCAGGGCGATGGGCACCAGCACCCACAGCACCAGGATCGAGACGCCAGCCCGGAACAGCCATTTCCAGGCCATGTCATTGCGCCGTGGCTTGTGGGCGGTCTGTGCCTCCTGGCGTGAGGAATCGGCTGAGGAGGCGCTTGCACGTGACGAAAGCGATGACGGCATGACGGCCTCGGAAGAAGAGGATTTCATCAGCGGGCCTCCTTCGGCACATTGAGGAGCTTGATGTAGAAGCCGGTGATGACCACCGAGATCAGCATGATCAACACCGCGTAGGCCGCAGCGGCACCTGTCTGCTGGTAGAGGAACTGCCAGTCGAAGGTCTCGCTCATCAGTACCGGCATGTCACTGCCGCCCAGCATCATCACTACCGCGAAGACCTCGAGTGCCAGCAGGGTGCGCAGAATCAGCGCCGACTGGATGCTGGGGCGCAGCATCGGCAGGGTGATCTTCCACAGGCGCTGCCAGTAGCTGGCGCCGAACACCTGACCGGCCTCGTCATATTCCTTGGGGATCAGCCCCATGCCCGATACCAGGATCACCAGCACGATGGCGGTACCGCGCCAGATCTCGGCGACCACCACGGCCAGGAACAGCGCGAAGGCATTCTGATAGTTGAGCCAGGACGCCGGCGCATCGATCACGCTGACCGCGCTCAGGAAGCTATTGAGGAAGCCGAACTGCTCGAGGATCGCCAGCCAGATGATGCCGGCGGCCAGATCGGAGATGCCCAGCGGGATGGTCCAGATGTAGAGGATGCTGTCGCGCCCCTTGTTCATCTTGGTGACCATCAGCGCCATGCCGATGGCCAGCACCAGCTGCAGCGGCACCACGACCCCGGTCAGCAGCAGGGTGTTCTTGAGTGACGGCCAGAAGTTGAAGTCCTGATAGATGCGCGTGAAGTTGGCTAGGCCCACGTTGCCGTCACTGCTGGTGAAGGCCTCGGCGAAGATCTGGATGAACGGATAGAGAAAGAAGGCACCCATGAACAGCAGGCTGGGGGCGATCAGGTAATAAGGTAGCCAGCGATCGTGCTTCATCTTTGCTCACCTTTGGCGTTGTTGTGATGGCTTGTCGGAATGGTTTGGTGGCACCGGGTCGGCATGACAGGGGTTGGCGTTCCGTC
>NZ_CFDJES010000189.1:0-4348 GCF_983723665.1 Cobetia sp.
GCCCCGATCATCAGGCCGCCGGCGCTGCGATTGAGGCGTTTGACCGCCTTCGCCGAACGCAGATAGCGGCGGACACGCCCGGCGAGATAGCCCACCGGCACCACGCCCAGCAGCAACGCGCTCAGGTTGAGTCCGGCGGCGATCACGATATCGCTGCCAGACAGCCGGGTGATATCCATGAAGGTGGGCAGGAAGGCGATATAGAACAGGATGACCTTGGGGTTGGAGGCCGAGATGAGAAAGCCCTGCAGAAACCCTTTCCACCAGTTGCCACGTAGCCTGGGGACATCAGTCTCATCCAGCGTCGGTGAGCTCGTCCATAACTTGTAGCCGAGATAGAGCAGGTAGGCGGCGCCCAGGATACGGATGACCACGAAGACTTCGCCCCAATGCGTGGCCAGTGCCGACAGGCCGAACACCGCCGCCAGCATGTAGCAGACATCACTGAGACTCATGCCCACGGCCATCGGCACGCAGGCATTGCCACCCTGGCTCATGCCGCGCGCCAGCAGCGCCAGGATGCCAGGCCCGGGGGTGATGCCAAACAGGAAGATGGCAATGAAGAAGGTCAGCCCGCTTTCAAAGGTCATGAGAGGTCCCTGATGCATAGAGGGGAGGGCAGCGCCGCCACAGCGACGATGTAATCAAGCGCGTCTCGACAGGCGAGAGTGCCAAGCGCGAGACACCAGAGTAATGCAAAGCGCGGCGGTGCGGGAGAGCAGAACAAGAGGAGGGGATGAAGGAGGAGAAAGCGAGAACAAGGAAAGAGTGAAGAGAGCAGAATGAAGAGGAGATAAGAAGAGAGAGAAGAGAGAGAAGAGAGAGAAGAGAGAGAAGAAGGAAGAATCGTGTAACAGGGCAGATGCATGATTCAAGACAAGCGCGAAGCGGGCGCTCTGTGGCATATAAAAGCGCCAGCCGGTGGCCCGGCTGGCGCTGGGTGCTGCACATGCACGTTTTCGTCGGCGCGCATCTTGTGACAGTGCGTCACCTGATGGCAGGTTCTCCTTCTTCTTTCCTGTGTCTGACGCCATGAGGCTCAGGCACTCAGGCACTCAGGCACTCAGGTACTCAGGCACTTGGGTACTTAGATACTCAGGTACTCTGGCGCTTGGGCGCTCAGGGATTCAGGCGCTCAGAACAGGGTTTCACGTATCGGGGGGCATCGGCATCGTGGCTTCTGCGCGGCGGGGCTTCAGATGAGACGACGCCGCAAGTTGCGATGCGTCTCGCTGCGATGGCTCGCGAGCAATCCGTTGCTCACTCGCAGTCGTTGAGGACGGCGTCCGGGAAATGACGACGCAGCATGCGGTTCTGGAACTCGTCGATGAACGAGCAGTTGATGATGATGATGAAGCGCTCGAAGTGCTCGCCGGCGTTCTCCTGGGTGATGGAGCTGACACTGTGGAACAGCTGGTCATCGTGGATGTGCAGGACCTCGCCCGGTGCCAGCTCCGTGGTGGTCAGCAGCTCTTTGCCTGCCTTGTCCTGATAGAGGGTGTTGATGGCACCGCTGACATTCTCGCGGTTGAGCACCAGGATGCTCAGGTACTTGCAGCCATCGGCGTGGATGCCCTGACCCTGGAGAGGATCGATGGTGCCATCACCGCGCACGCCGGTGATCTGCATCAGGATCGGTTCACGCGGGCCGATACCCCACATGTCGGCCCAGGCCTTCACGAAGGCGCGCACATCCTCGCGCTCGGTGAAGCTCTCTTCCAGCGGTGCGTAATAGCGCAGACGGTCAGCCATGCTGGCGGCGTCATTGAACTTGCCGCCCTGCGCCATCGGACATTCGCCCAGCGTCTCGACTTCATGCTGGTCGTTCAGGTGCAGCCAGGACATGCGCTTCCAGCGGGTGTTGACGTAGGGGTCACGCGGCAGGTCCTTCAGGAAGCCCTGCCAGGCCTCGAGGTCGATCTGGGAGGTGATGGATGCCTTGCTCCAATGCTGGCGTGCCAGCTCCTCGTGGACTGCCTCCGGCCAGTACTGCGAGGCAAGCGGCAGGCGCAAGGGGGTGGTGTCCGTCTTGGGGGTCGGGTAGTGCTCCACCAGGCCGCCCTGTTCCAGGGTGATCTTGCGGGAAGAGTCGGCCAGTTGACGTACGCCACGATTTGCGATGTTCATATGAAATTCCTCGACGTTTTGTGCGCTTGGGCGCAAATGGAAGGTGTTGCGTTGGCAACGTCGAGGAGAATGGGAAGGTGCGCACGAGATAGTCAAACCCGTACCATGGCGGTAACACGCTAATCTCGCGCAAGTATCATCAATATGGGTACATGGCCAATATCGAGGTATGAGTAATCTAATCGACTGGTATTATGTAAGTCATTAGCGCTATTCTTCGCCCTTTGCAGACGAGCAGCGCAACGCATGTTCAGGCCGCCTGGCACTGCATGAAGCGTTGAGGATAGTGATCGAGAGGCGCTGCAAGACGCTGGGTTTACGCGCAGCAGACCCTTAGACTTTTCTCATGACGACAAGAACTCGTTCTGCGTGTGAGAGAACTCGTTCGAAGTGACATTCCGTCACGAGTTGATCTGCCCCGCCGAAGTCCGGCGAACAGGCGAAGGACGGCAGCGGAGGTATCCTTCAACATGGCTAAAGGGTTCCGCCAGGCCAGCAGGGCCGCCGGAATATTGTGCTCTCGTCCCGTCATCATTGCCGTGGTACTGACGTTGATGGTGGTGGTGATGTGGGGCCAGAGCATGCTGGGTCGATGGCCAACCGCGTTACTGATGGTGATTCTTGGCGCAACTGCGGGCATCATGCTATCTCGCAAGCGTCAGGTGTCACATCATCAGCATACGCAGGAGGCGGTCATGCAGACGAGTATGGTTGGCCTCTCGACCAGCAAGGGACTTCCCGTCAGTGATCAGCGCTTTCGAGAGCTGTTGGAAAGTCTGCCGCGCGTCGCCGTTCAGGGCTATGACAGCCAGCGCCGCGTCATCTACTGGAACGAGGCCAGCGAGCGGCTATACGGCTATAGCGAGCAGGAAGCTCGTGGACGATGCCTGGAAACTCTGGTGATCCCGGAGACGATGGCAGATGTCGTGGTGGACGCACACCATGCCTGGGTCTCTCAGGGTATCGAGATCCCCTCCAGTGAACTTGAGCTCAAGCACAAGTCAGGCGCCCCCGTGCCTGTCTTTTCCCACCATGTGATGCTGGGAGAGCGCACTGACAACCCGCTGATGTTCTGTATCGACATCGATCTGGCGGGTGAGCGCAAGGTCCAGCGTGATCTGGATTACATGACGCGTTTCGACCCCCTGACGGAGCTGCCCAATCGCCAGACCTTCGAGAGCGAACTCGGCGAGGCGCTCAGTGAATGTCAGCGTCATGACGACACCCTGATGGTGCTGTTTCTCGATATCGATCATTTCACCGAGATCAATGACACCCTCGGTTACGAGATGGGTGACCGCGTCATCCGTAGCGTGGCCAAGCGTCTGCAGGGCTTCCAGCGCAATCAGGATCTGCTCTCGCGCTTTGGTGGCGATGAATTCGTGCTGGCGATGCCACGACTGGATTACGAGAGTGATGCCCTGTCGGTGGTCGAGCGCATTCGTCAGGACTTCCAGCGACCCTTCGAGATCGAAGGGCGCCAGTTGCTGCTGCGCCTGAGTATCGGCATCAGCCTGTATCCCGAGAATGGGAGCGAGGCGGCCGAGCTGGTGCGCAATGCCGATGTCGCCAAGCATCGTGCCAAGCTGGCCGGGCGCGATGGCTATCAGTTCTTCAATCAGGAAGTCCGCAACGAGATGCTGCATCAGCACCATCTGGCCGGACGCCTGCAGGCGCTGCTGAATCAGGACGGCGGAGGGGAATTGTCGCTGCATTATCAGCCGCAGGTGGCGGCGCGCAGTGAGCGCATCGAATCCTTCGAGGCGCTGCTGCGCTGGCATTCTCCCGAGGGCTATATTCCGCCCTCCGATTTCGTGAAGGTCGCCGAGCGCACCAATCTGATCGAGCGTCTGGGAGACTGGGTCATCCGCCAGGCGTGTCGTCAGCAGGCCGAATGGCGCGCCATGGGGCTGAAGGGCTACCGGATCGACATCAACATCTCCGGACGCCAGGCCATCAGCTCGGACGTCTTCACCCGCCTTGAGGCCTACGTCGAGGAATACGGGCTGACACCGCGGGACATCGGTATCGAGCTGACCGAGAACGTGTTGATCGATGCCGATATCAAGGTGCGCGACAGCCTGCGGGCGCTCTACGACCGTGGCTACAAGATCGCCATCGATGACTTCGGCACCGGCTATTCCTCGATGAGCTATCTCAAGTTGTTGCCCGTGACGGCGCTCAAGATAGATCGCTCCTTCGTGATCGAGTGCGCCCAGGA
>NZ_CFDJES010000190.1:0-1459 GCF_983723665.1 Cobetia sp.
GCGCTGAAGCGCGGAACACGCCAGATCGATCACACGACTTGATTGGAACGCTCGTTTGAAATAGTCTGATGTCAGTCTTGAAGGTCAGCAGCGTGATCACTTCATGGTGAGCAAGGTGATGAACGACACCTTCCCCCTTGCCATGTACGTCATCTTTCCCCGTGATCATTGGCCTTTCTCCACCGCTAGCACTGACAAGGAATATCACCATGGCCGACGCCAACGCCGTCATCGACATGCTCAAGAGCCGTTTCAACCCCGAAGCCGCCAAGGGCATGGATGAGGTCTTTCAATTCAACATCACCGACAGCGATGACTACTACATGGTCGTCAAGGACGGCACTCTGGACGTCGGCGAAGGTGAGCACGATGATCCGTCCGTGACCCTGAGCACCGACAGCGACACCCTCAAGGGCGTGATGAAGGGCGAAGTCGACGGCATGCAGGCCTTCATGACAGGCCGCCTGAAAGCCACCGGCAACATCATGCTGGCCACCAAGCTGACGTCTCTGTTCCCGAACAAGTAAGCGTCTGCTTGAGCAGGTGCATCGCTGCGAACAAGCCCGATGGAAAGGTTCGCTTGATGCACCAGCAAAAGAAAACGCCCCGGCCAATGGTCGGGGCGTTTTCTTTGGGGAGAGCCTGCAATATCAGCGGCCCGTCGCGACCGAGCGCAGGAAGTTGTCGATCAAGGCATGCGAGATCGAGAACTTCGGGGGCAGCCCCGGCAAGTCTTCCGGCGTGAACCACTGGGCATCCTCGATCTCGACACCATCGATGGTGATGTCGCCACCGGCATATTCCGCGTAGTAGCCCAGCATGAACGAGTGCGGGAACGGCCACGACTGACTCTGGAAATAGCTGACTCGCCCGACCTCGACACCGACTTCCTCGTGCACCTCACGCCGCACGGCTTCCTCGGCACTTTCACCGGCTTCGATGAAGCCCGCCAGGGTCGAATACATGCCCGGCCCGAAGCGCGGACTGCGGGCCAGCAACATCTCGCGGCCCCGGGTGATCAGCGTGATGATGCACGGCGAGATACGCGGGTAGCTGCGATGCTGACAACCGGTGCAGTGCATGGCGAATTCATGCTCCAGTCGCTTCATGCGCTTGCCACAACGGCCACAGAATCGATGGTCTCGCAGCCACTTGAGCACCTGCAACGCACTGGAAAGCAGCGGAAATTGATCACGTGGCAGCGTATGCAGCCACTGACGCGCGGCGGGCCAATCGGCACTGCCATTCTCACCGAACACCGCAATCGGCGCGCCCTGCCATTCCCCGAGGGCCACGGCGCCGCTGGGCCAGTCCGCGATGGGCTGGATGATGCCGCCATCCGGCGCAGGCGCCACGCCATCACGCCCCACGCGAATCAGATAACCATGGCGCTGGGTCACACGCGAGAGATCACGAATCAACATCAGGCGTCGTCTCCGCGGTTGCCTCGGCTGTCCAG
>NZ_CFDJES010000190.1:1559-4330 GCF_983723665.1 Cobetia sp.
ACTGCCCAGTGCATCGATCGAGAGGCGATCGAACAGGCACTCATCCGCCTTGCCGCGAATCTCTTCACACCAGGCCGAGTGACGCTCAAGTTCCAGCGCGGAAAGGCCAGGCGTGACCAGACGTGGGCGATCGGCACGCAGGCGACGAACCCCGACGATACCGCCCTCCTCGCCATCGCCTTCCTCTATCACGTCCAGGCCCAGCGCCGTCTGGCCACCGGTCATCGCCAGATAGACGTCGCCGAGAATCTCGGCATCCAGCAAGGCGCCGTGCAGCACACGATGCCCGTTGTCGATATCGTAGCGCTTGCACAGCGCATCCAGGTTGTTGCGCTGTCCGGGGTGCTTCTCTCGGGCCAGCTTCAGGGTATCGAGAATGGCGCAGTGATCGGCGACCGGGCCCAACGGGTTGGCACGCCCGGGATTGATCAGCCCGAATTCGTGATCGATGAAGCCCACATCGAAGGGCGCATTGTGGATGACCAGCTGGGCACCCTTGATGAAGTCCCAGAAGGCATCGGCAATCTCGGCGAAGACCGGCTCGTTGGCGACTCGCTCATCGGTGATGCCGTGAACCCCGATCGCCTCTGCATCGATCAAGCGCTCAGGATTGACGTACTGATGGTAGGTGCGTCCGGTCAGGCGGCGGTTGATCATCTCCACCGCGCCGATCTCGATCAGGCGATGGCCTTCCTTCGGATCGATACCTGTCGTTTCGGTATCGAGAATAATCTGACGCATCTCAGACCTCTTGGTAAACAGTGACAGCTCCCTGATCGGCATCTGCCTCAAGCTTCGGGCCGCGCATCAGGGTGCCTCAATATCGGATCCTGCATGTCCGTGCTCAAACACGGCTGGCCACCACGCTCGGTGTACCTGCCAGCCGAGGCACTCAGCGGCGGCGCTGCATCTCGTCGATGGCCTCGTTGGCCAGCGCATCGGCGCGCTCGTTGCCCTCATCGCCGCTATGACCCTTGACCCAGCGCCACTCGATATCATGACGCTCACTCTGGGCCAGCAGTGCCTTCCACAGATCTTCATTCTTGACCGGCTGCTTGGCTGCCGTCTTCCACCCGCGCTTGACCCAGCCATGCACCCACTTGGTGATGCCGTTCTTGACGTATTCGGAGTCGGTCCACAGCACCACCTGACAGCGCTTGGTGAGCGCCGTGAGCGCCTCGACCGCCGCCATCATCTCCATCCGATTGTTGGTCGTCTGGGCCTCGCTGCCATTGAGTTCCTTGCGATGCTTGCCACTGACCAGAATCGCGCCCCAGCCACCCGGGCCCGGGTTGCCACGACAGGCACCATCGGTGTGGATGACCACGCGAGTCGGCGCCGCCTTGGATTCGGACGTCGCAGCAGCGGAGGGATTCTGGGGTTCGGACGTGGATGCACTCTGGCTCACAAACGGCACTCTCGACAAAGGAAACGAAGACGGGCAAGTGCGACGGCGCTGGCTGTCACGACAGGGGCAAGCCTGGCTCGCAGAGGCGGGGCTTGGAAACCGGCCCCTGACAATCACTCTCCGGTAGCGCTCCCGCGGCAACAGCAGGCCTCGCCACAATGAGCGCCATTCTACCCACTCGCATGCAGCATGGCCAAAGTCCCTGTGTTTTTTTACAGCTTCCGTCAGACTGAAGCCTTGAAGAAAAGGGAGCCCTGCAGCGAGCCGCCGAGCTAGCCGCGCTCAGACAGATCTCTGCGCGACTCACGCTTCACATGACCCTCACGGGAATGCACCCGCGTGGCCTGGCCGATGGAGACACCGGGGATGGCGACTCGCGGTCGCTTGGCATTCAAGGGTTGCACGTACCCGACATTGCGCCGCGCCCGTATCAACATCAGGCTGCCCAGCGGCAGGTTGTAGCGGCGCCCCATGCGTTCAAGCCAACCGTGTCGCAGGCGTAACCCCGGCAGATGGAAGCCGGCATAGTCGATACGCTCGATCTCGAAATCCACGAAGGCCAGCCAATCGCGCAGGGCCGCCGGCGTCCGCCAGCTTCCCTCCCAGGGAGTGATGTGGCGACGGCGCGGGTCCAGACGCAGCAGCCCCTCGCCGGATAACGGCTGCCAGGCGACGATGACCAGACAGCCACTGGAGCGCAGGACGCGGGCCGCCTCGCGCAGCAGACGGTGCGGCTCGGGCGCGACCTCCAACAGATGGTGGAGCATCACCAGATCCATGCTCTCGTCCGGCAAAGCCAGCTGCGTCAGCGGGCAGATCAAGGTGGAAGGCGACTCGGCAAGCGCCGCCTCGGGGCTCCATTGGATGGCATGGCGGATGGCGGAGAGTGACAGGAGGTCATTGCCGCCCGGACCCAGGTTCAGGCTGTGAAAACCGAAGCAGCGCTCGAACAGCGGCGACAGCATCTCGCGCTCCGCCGTCAGGATGTCCTGCCCATCCGGGCCCTCGAAAAAGGCACGCATGGCGCGCACATGGGCACTCAATTGGCGCGCATGCTGGCGCTGGCGCTCCTCGGCGGTCAGGGACGCGCTGGCCTTGTCCGCACCGGAGTCATTCACACCAAAGGGGCCTTTCCACATCTTGCATCTCCCGGGCTTCAGGCGGGGAGACACTCCCCACGGCATAGACAGGCTTTGACACTTGTCTACATTCTCACACCATAAGAGGTTTGACACTTACCTGCTGGCTCGTCAGGCTTGTTATCCGGAAAATTCAGATTCCCGCCACGAATCAATCCACTGGGCATCATCGTGCTGGCTATTGGCCTTGCGATTGATGGCGCTCATGGACTTTGGCACCGGCG
>NZ_CFDJES010000191.1:0-1060 GCF_983723665.1 Cobetia sp.
GCTGTGCTACCATCGCGACCAAATGTCGGAGAGCGTCTGCGCGACTCTTCGCACTGCACTCACGTTCCCGCCACTGGCGGGTGATCGTTCGAATAAGGAAGGATGCATGGCGCTTCTGAAGATTTTTGTCGGCACGATGTATGGCGGTTCACTGGATGTGGCCGAGCAGGTTCAGCCGTTGTTCGAGCAGGCAGGTTACACGGTCGAGGTGCTCGACCAGCCGACACTGGCCGACCTGACTGACGCGCGCCCTGATCTGGCGCTGTTCGTCACCTCCACCACCGGCAGTGGCGATGTGCCGGGCAATCTGACCGGCTTCCTCAATGCGCTGTCTGCCGAGTCCCCGGCGCTGGATTGGCTGCGTTACGGCCTGATCGCCCTGGGCGATAGCTCCTACGGCGAGACCTACTGTGGCGCGGGGCGTCATCTGGATGAGCGTCTGGCTGACCTGGGCGCCACGCGTCACGGCGAGCGTCTCGAGATCGACGCCATGGAAACCTTCATGGCCGACGACGCGGCGCTGCCGTGGGTCGAGAGCTGGATTCCGACCCTGCCGGCCACGGCCTGATCCTGCGGCGGTGGGCTGGCCCGCCGCCTGCTTCTTCTGTTGTCCGTTCTTTCATCGAGACTGCTTCACATGCCGAAACTGAATCCTGATCATCCGCGTGCCCGCAACCTGACGCCGCAGCGCGTCTCCGTGCTGGCGGGTCTGGCGGTGGTAATGGTCGCCAATATTCCGCGTTTCCTGATGAGTGGCGAGAATACGCGTCTGATGCTGATCGTCGGCTTTGCCGTCGCCGTCAGCGCGCTGGGCATCTATATCTATCGCCAGCTGTCAGACACCGCTAAGGCCAAGGTGCCGACGATGATGCGTCGTCTGCTGGTCTGGCTGGTGGTGGGGCTGGCGGCGATGGCAGCGTTCAACTTTGCCGCGCCGATGCTCAACCGCCCTCAGGAAGGTGCGCTTGAGGTATTGGTCGATGGCCTGACACTGGGTCTGCTGGCGCATGTGATCAGCATGTGGATGCAGCGCCGCCGTGGTGAGGAAGGCTGAGCCTCG
>NZ_CFDJES010000191.1:1160-4228 GCF_983723665.1 Cobetia sp.
GGCAGCTTCATGCGGCCCTGGGCGACGAAGGAGGTGAGCAGGGCGTCGAGACGCTCCATCAGCTCGGCTTCGGCGGTCAGGCGGAAGGGGCCGTCGCGCTCGATCTCCTCGATGCCTTCCTTCTTGACGTTGCCGGCGACGATGCCCGAGAAGGCACGACGCAGGTTGGCCGCCAGTTCGTGCACCGGCTGGTTGCGGTGCAGCGCCAGGCCCGACATGTTGGCGTGGGTCGGCGCGAAGGGCTGCTGGAAGTGCGGGGCGATATGCAGGCGCCAGTTGTAGTAGAAGGCATCCTGATGCTGGCGACGGAATTCCGCCACCTCGTCGATGCCACCGCGCATGGTGCGTGCCACCTCGACCGGATTGTCGATGATGATGGTGTAGCGCGAGCGCGCTTCCTCGCCCAGGGTGTAGGCGATGAACTCGTCGATCTGCTTGAAGTACTCGGCGCTGGACGCCGGGCCGGTGAAGATGACCGGGAACGGCAGCTCGCTGTTTTCCGGGTGCAGCAGAATGCCGAGCAGATAGAGAATCTCTTCGGCGGTGCCCACGCCGCCCGGGAAGACGATGATGCCATGTGCGGTACGCACGAAGGCTTCAAGGCGCTTCTCGATGTCCGGCATGATGATCAGTTCATTGACGATCGGGTTGGGCGATTCGGCGGCGATGATGCCCGGCTCCGAGATGCCCAGATAGCGACCTTCGGTGCGACGCTGCTTGGCGTGCGCGACGTTGGCGCCCTTCATCGGGCCCTTCATGGCACCCGGGCCACATCCGGTGCAGATGTCGAGATCACGCAGGCCGAGGTGGTAACCCACGTCCTTGGTGTACTCGTACTCCTCGCGGTTGATGGAGTGACCGCCCCAGCAGGTGACCAGACTCGGCTCACGCGAGGACTTCAGCGCCCCGGCGTTGCGCAGGATATGGAACACCGCATTGGTGGTGCCTTCGGTGGTCGTGAGATCGAAACGCGGGGTGTTCTGGATCTCGTTGGCCACATAGACGATGTCACGCAACACGCTGGAGAGATGCTCGCGAATGCCGCGGATCATCTTGCCGTCGACGAAGGCATCGCCGGGCGCATTGTCGAGCTTGAGGCGAATGCCGCGGTCCTGCTGCAGCACCTCGATCTCGAAATTCTTGTGTGCGTTGAGCACCGCGACGCTGTCATCGGTCTGGCTGCCGCAGTTGAGCACGGCCAGCGCACAGCGGCGCAGGATGTCATGCAACCCGTTGGAGGAGGTATCGCGCAGGCGATTGACCTCATCCTGGGAGAGCACTTCCAGGCTGCCTTCCGGCGAGATGATGGTCGAGACCAGCATGGAGCTGGCATCACGTGAATAGGTCGTCGCTTCGCTGGTGACAGAATTCATGACTGTCTTCCTTGTGTCAGGCGCCCACGGTGGTCTGGGCGCGTTTCCGGGCTTCTGCCCAGAGTTCAGCAATGCGCTCGCGGTCGTCCACGCTCATGCTGTCCTGGGCAAAGGCGTGCTGCATCCACTCTTCAAAGGTGGCGTCAAAGTCTTCCGCGACCACATCCTCGGGATCGTAATCGGCGTTTTCCAGCACCAGTTCCACCTGGGGGATCATGTACCCCAGCGGGAACAGGTCATTTTCGGCACAGTCGCTTTCCATGGCGAGCAGCGCCTTGTGAATGGCTTCGCCGCGTGCAGCCAGAGCATCAGACATCTAAAGCATCTCGTGTTTCGGGCCAGTCCGAAGATTGGCCAGGACAGGGGTAAAGCGCCGGGCCCTGGCGCGTCGCCGTGGCGTTGAACACGGCAGACGCAGCCAAGGTGGCAGCTGGCATTGTCCATGATGCTAACACGCGAGAGTGGCGGGGCGCAGCGCTGCGCATGGCGGCCAGCTCTGGTAGAATCATGTGCTTTGCGGGTCGGTGGCACCTGTGCAGACATGGCAGTTGCGTCATGCAGGTCGTCGCCGGCAACACGATGCGCCGAGTCGCGTCCCCCGTTCGTGAGTGGTCAGTGCCTTCATGTTCAACGCCCAGTATTTTCGTACCTTCATCACACTGGTGGAGACCGGCAGCTTTACCCATACCGCGCGCAAGCTGGAGATGACCCAGCCCGGCGTCAGCCAGCATATTCGCAAGCTGGAGCAGTATCTGGGCCGCTCGCTGCTCAATCGCCAGGGACGCAAGTTCTCGCTGACCGCAGCGGGGCGTCGCTGCTATGACTACTCCATCAAGCTGTTCGCCGAGCACACCCAGTTCATGCACTCGCTGGATGATGACTCCCCGGACAGCGGCGAATGTCGCGTGGCCAGCCCCTCAAGCGTCGGGCTGATGTTCTACCCGTTCACGCTGGGCTATCAGCAGCAGCATCCGGGGCTGACGGTCAGCTACAGCTTCGCCTTCAATTCCGAGATCGTGCAGGACGTGCTGGCGGGTCGCTTCGACCTGGGCATCGTCACCGAGCCGGTCAAGCATCCGGACCTGAACTTCGAGCTGTGGCATCAGGAGCCGCTGTGCCTGGTGGTGCCCGCCGACTTCGCCGGCAACAGCCTCAACGAGCTGATGGCGCTGGGCTTCATGAATTACGCCGATGGCGTCAACAATGCCAGTGCCTTGTTGCGTGAGAACTTCGCCGGCGAATTCCGCTCCATGAGCCACTTCCCGCAGCAGGGCTTCACCAACGATATCGGCATGGTGCTGGACGCCGTGGCGCGTGGTCTGGGCTTCACCGTCGTCTCGCGCACGGTGCTGGAGACCTCGCCGTGGCAGCGTCAGGTGCGCGAGATGCCGCTGACCGAAGCCGTCTACGAGAACCTCTACATCGTCACACGTGACAATGCCGAGGTGCCGCGCCGCTACGAGCAGCTGCTGGGCGAATTCCGCCTGCAGCGTCGCAATACGCTCTACGGCTACGCCGATGCGCCGGAAAGCTTCGACAACATGGACTTCGACAGCATGGTGTAACGCCTCGCGTCGTCATCTGCGACTCCCGAAAGCCCGCTCCTCATGAGCGGGCTTTTTCGTGTCTCACCGTCGCCATCTGCGCCGCGCGAGGCGTCGCCCTTTGTGCACCACCTGGTTCCAGCCGCTGCCG
>NZ_CFDJES010000192.1:0-4183 GCF_983723665.1 Cobetia sp.
CCAACAGCTTCACCAACAACAACGACCGCAAACGCGGCACTTGATGAATGTCCTGACTGGTCCTCGCACCTGAGCCATCTGTCCCAGCTGGCTGCGAGTCTCTTCCAAGTCTTTATCTGCGAACATTCGCATAAGGTTATGTAATGCACAGCCTTCAAGATTCCGCCGCCACCTACGGCGCTGCCGCAGGATCCTCCGTGTCTGACGCCCAGACCGACGCCTGTGCGCACTCACTGTCCAGCTCGCCGCGCGCCGCCCTGTTCTCGCCTGCCAACATGGATGCCTGGCAGTCAGGCATGGACCGCATCAGCCAGCTGGTGGCTGAACAGCTCGACAGTGTCCAGCAGCCGTTCAGTGGCATCACCCCGGAGGCCCTGCGTCCGGCCTTTGCCGACCTCGATCTCGAGACGCCCCTCGAGAACCTCGAAGCCGGTCTGGAGGAGCTCAAGTCGCTCTACCTGAAGGATGCCGTCTACTTCCATCATCCCCGCTACATCGCGCACCTCAACTGCCCGGTCGTGTTGCCCGGTGTATGGGCCGAGAGCCTGCTGGGCGCGATCAATTCCTCACTCGACACCTGGGACCAGAGCGCCGGCGGCACCCTGATCGAGCAGCGCCTGATCGACTGGACCACCGAGCGCCTGGGGCTGGGCCCGACCGCCGATGGCATCTTTACCAGCGGCGGCACCCAATCCAACCTGATGGCACTGCTGCTGGCCCGTGACGCGGTCTGTGAGAAGCTGCCCAACCACCCCGGCAACCAGACCCACGGCCTGCCGCCGGAAGCCGGACGCCTGCGCGTCTTCGCCTCCGGCATCAGTCATTTCAGTCTGCAGAAGGCCTGTGCCCTGCTCGGCCTCGGCCACAATGCCGTCATCCCCGTCGCCGTGGATGAGCGCCGCCGCATGGACCCCGTGGCCCTGCGTGACGCCCTCGACAACGCCCGCGCCGAAGGCCTGATCCCGATGGCCGTGGTCGCCACCGCCGGTACCACCGACTTCGGCAGCATCGACCCGCTGCAGGCCATCGGTCGTGAATGCCACGCCCGCGGCATCTGGTTCCATGTCGATGGCGCCTATGGCGGCGGCCTGATCACTTCTCGCCGCCACGGTCACTGGCTCAAGGGCACCGAGATGGCGGACTCCGTCACCATCGATTACCACAAGACCTTCTTCCAGCCGGTCAGCTGCAGTGCCTGCGTGGTACGTGATCGCACCCAGCTGCGCCACGTCACCTATCACGCCGACTACCTCAACCCGGAGCTTCAGGCCCGCGAAGGCACGCCGGATCAGGTCAACAAGAGTCTGCAGACCACACGGCGTTTCGACGCCCTGAAACTGTGGATGACACTGCGCCTGATGGGCGCCGATGCCCTCGGCGACATGCTCGATTGCGTGATCGATCTCACCCGCGAGGGCTACCAGCTGCTCGAGGCGGCGCCGGACATCGATGTCGTCCAGGCGCCGGAGCTCAGCACCCTGGTGTTCCGCTTCCATGACGCCAACGAAGAGACCCTCGGCGCCGAGCAGTGGGACGCCTTGAACCGCGAGATCCGCAAGCGCCTGTCACGCAGCGGTGAGGCCATCGTCGCCGCCACCAAGGTCTCGGGCCGTCAGTACCTGAAGTTCACCCTCCTGAATCCGGAAACGCGCCAGGAAGACCTGGCCGCCGTGGTCGAGTTGATCCGTCAGCACGGCCAGGCGCTGGTCAAGGCGCATCATCTGGCCGTCAGCACCACCGCCCAGCCGAACCATGGCGCACCACTGGCCGACATTCCGGCCGCCAGTCGTCGCAGTCACACCACAGAAGCCAAGGAAAGCCGTCATGCTTGACACCTCGAACCCTCACGTCACAGACACTCTGGAAGCGCGCGATGATGTGCTGGACTTCGTTGCCATCGGCATCGGCCCCTTCAACCTCAGCCTTGCCTGCCTGAGCGAGCCGCTGGAAGACGTCCAGGGCGTCTTCCTCGAGCGCAAGGCCGCGTTCGACTGGCACCCGGGCATGCTGCTGGAAGATGCCAGCATGCAGACGCCCTTCATGGCGGACATGGTCTCGCTGGCCGACCCGACCAGCCACTTCAGCTTCCTCAACTATCTGAAGCTGCATGACAAGCTCTACAACTTCTACATCCGCGAAGACTTCTTCCTGCTGCGTCGCGAGTACAACCAGTACTGCCAGTGGGCGGCGCGCGAGCTGAGCAGCCTGCGCTTCGATCACGACGTCCAGGACATCCAGCATGTCGGCGACATCTATGTCGTGCGCGGCACTCGCCCCAGCACCGGCGAAGCCTTCGCCTATCGCGCACGCAAGCTGGTGCTGGGCACCGGCACCCAGCCCTACCTGCCGAAAGCCGCCGATGCCGTGCGTGACGTGGTGCCGGTCGCGGGCAGCCGCGTGTGCCACAACGCCCACTATCTGGCGCGCAAGGAGGAACTGACCTCCCAGCCGGCCATCACCATCATCGGCTCCGGCCAGAGCGCCGCCGAGATCTATCTCGACCTGCTGCGCGAGATCGACCAGCACAGCTACCAGCTCAACTGGATCACGCGCTCGCCGCGCTTCTTCCCGCTGGAATACGGCAAGCTGACGCTGGAGATGACCTCGCCGGATTACATCGATTACTTCCACGCCCTGCCGCGTGAGCAGCGCAACACCCTGCTGGCGACCCAGAAGGGCCTCTACAAGGGCATCAATCTCGAGCTGATCGACGAGATCTACGACACCCTCTACGCCAAGCAGCTGCAAGGCGTGGTGCCTACCACCCTGATGACCAATACCGAACTGACCTCGCTGAACAAGCAAGAGACCAACGGCGACTTCACGCTGGGGCTCTATCAGCGCGAACAGCAGCAGGCCTGGCGTCATGGCACCAGCGCCGTGGTGCTGGCCACGGGCTATCACTACGTGGCGCCGCCCTTCCTGCGCAGCATCGAGTCACGCATTCGTCGTGACGAGGAAGGCCGCTACGCCGTCGGGCGCTTCTACGCCGTCGACACGCAAAGCACCGCGGATGCTGACGGCAACGAGGGCGATCAATCGCCGTTCGCCGGCGAGATCTTCGTCCAGAATGCCGAGCTGCATACCCACTCGCTGGCCGCGCCGGACCTGGGCATGGCCTGCTATCGCAACAGCTGCATCCTGCGCGCCATCACCGGTCGTGAGGTCTATACCATCGAGCGCCGCATCGCCTTCCAGAGCTTCGGCACGCCCGGCTCTGAAAAGGGCTGTGGCAATGGCTTCACACCGCTGCCCGCCGCACACCTGCCCTACGGCGAGACGGATATTCACGCCGGCACCTCTTCTACCGGCCTCTCTTCTGCCGGCACCGCCTCTACCGACAGCTCCTCTATCGACACCGTCTCTGACACCCAGGCCGACACGACTCACACCGCTGCACCGCAACACCGGGAGACCACCGCATGAACATGCCAGTCGACATCACCAGCGCCGCAAGCGCCGAACAGTCCAGCAGCGCGGCAAGTTCTCATAGTGCAGCGACCCCGTCACAGCAGCTGTTCGGGACGACCTCACTCCCCGCGCCCGCAACGATCAATCTGCTCAGCCCGGCACCGGGAACGCGCTTCATCCGCCGCGCGGTGGAGCTGGAGCAAGCCCAGGCACGCCTGCGCAAGCCGCAGGATGACAGCACGACCGAGCGCGCCGAATTCGCGCTGCGCCCGCTCGACCTTGCCGCCGACATGGCGATGGTGGATGAATGGACCAGCGGTGAACGCGCCAGCTTCTGGGGCATGAGTGATGACCTCATCACCACCAAGTACGACTTCTACCAGGGCCTGGAAGACAGCCAGCACGCCCAGGGCTGGGTCGGTTTCTACAACGACCAGCCGGCCTTTCTGGTCGAGCTCTATGACCCGGCGCACGACCCGCTCGGCAAGCATTACAGTGTGCAGCCCGGCGACTTCGGCATGCACTTCCTCGTCGCGCCGCGCAGCGAGGACCAGGCCCCCATCAGCGGCTTCTCGCGGGCGGTGATCGAATCGATCATGGCAATGATCTTCGCCGGCCAGTTCCGCGATGAGCATGCCGATGAAGGGAAAGATGCAGTACGTCCCGTGACCCGTGTGGTGGTGGAGCCGGACAGCCGCAATCGCGCCATTCATCCGCTGAATGCCGCGGTGGGCTTCGTCGATCATGGCCCGCTGGATCTCGACGGCAAGCC
>NZ_CFDJES010000193.1:0-4138 GCF_983723665.1 Cobetia sp.
GAACAGCTGCGTTCACTGGGCCGCCCCACGCTGCCCACCCTCATCGGCCGAGAAAAGCAGATCAATCCGTTCCTGCGCAGTGATGAGGTGGCGCTGCAACGCCACCTCGAGCAGGAAGGACGCCTCTCGGCACCCTTGGGTCAGGAAGATTCTCCACTGGCGGCCTTCACGGCACTGCGTCAGTGGAAGGACAACTTCTAGCCCTGCTGCCCGCGTGCCATTGCCCCCGTTCTGACGCCACTCAGGTGAGCGGTTGGAGCGCGGCGTGAATGGCATTTCGCGTGACAGCGGGTCGAGAACATTCCTGATCTCGATCAGCCCCCGCAGTCACTGATTCGTGCCGGCATGACCGGCCAGCCGAGCCGCTGCTGACCCATCCAGCCGCGGCTCGCCAGAGAGTATTTCGTCAATGCATCAGCAAGACCTCCGTACCGACGGCCAGATGGCCGCCGACACGCCGTGTCGTGTCACTCCGACCCAGGCCCCCTTCCGTCCGGCTCGACTGCGTCACCTGATTCGCCTCGCCTCTCTGGGTGCCACCCTGTGCCTGATGCCGCTGACCGCCAGCGCCAATTCAGCGATGGTGTCCGGGGTCTCGCCCACCAGTGAATATCAGCGCGCCCCGCTGAACTTCATGGAGGCCGTCGACGCCATTCCCGCGCACTACGACGACGTCTGGGAGCGACTGCGCGCCGGCTATCAGCTGCAGCAGGACACCGGTCGCCCACGCGTGCGCAAATGGATCAGCTGGTATCAGGAGCACCCCCACCACGTGGAGCGTATCGCGGAACAGGCCCGCCCCTGGATTCGCTACGTGACACTGCGCACCGAAGCACGCGGCCTGCCGGCAGAGCTGGCACTGCTGCCCTTCATCGAGAGCGCCTACGATCCGGATGCCGCGCATCCGGGCGGTGCGACCGGCATGTGGCAGTTCATGCCGCGCACCGGTGACGCCATGGGGCTGACACGCAACCGCTGGTATGACGGTCGCAAGGACGTGTTGCTGTCCACGGATGCCGCGCTGGATTACCTGGAGACCCAGGGCGAGCGCTGGTATGACGGCGACTGGGAGCTGGCGCTGGCCGCCTACAATGCCGGTGCCGGCACCGTGAATCGTGCACGCCGCCGCGCCGGTGGCGATGAGGATTACTGGAACATCAAGCTGCCCAACGAGACCATGGAATACGTGCCGAAGCTTCTGGCACTGGCCGCGGTGATTCGCGACCCTGAGGAATATGGGCTCTCGTTGCCGAAGATTGACGACAGGCCGGAAATCGCGGCCGTCGAGACGGGCGGACAACTGGACCTGTCCACCGCCGCCAAGCTGGCCGGCATCAGTGAAGATGAGCTGCGCGCCCTGAACCCGGCCTACAAGCGCTGGGCCACCACGCCGGGTGACAGCTCACTGGTGATTCCCGCCACCGCCCGCGACACCTTCCTCAGCCAGCTGGCCACGCTGCCTGAAAAAGCGCGCCAGAGCTGGGCCAGCTATCGCGTCAAGCGCGGCGACACCCTGTCCGTCATCGCGCGCCGCAGTGGCCTGACGCTGTCCGAGCTGAAGCAGAAGAACCGCCTCTCGGGCAACACCATCCGCATCGGCCAGGCACTGATGGTGCCGGACCGCGGCGCCTCGGTGGCCACCCAGCTGGCCTCGGCCAACGGCGAGAAGAAGGTGCGCGTGAAGAGTGGCGATTCCCTGTCCTTGATCGCCGCCCGTCACAATGTCAGCACTCGCCAGCTCGCGCGCTGGAACAAGCTGTCATCTGCGGACTACCTGCGCCCCGGCCAGATGCTGACCCTTTACAGCGCCAACTGAGTCAGTCGATTCACGCGTCGTTGCACGACGCTTGATAGGCGATTCCTCAACGCCCCTGCCATCCGTGATGGTGGGGGCGTTTGCGATTCAAACGCCGCAGCATGGCCGCTGACAGGGAACTTCGTTACTCTTGGCGGGGTCGATGCAAGGAGACCGGCCGCAGCCCGGCGCGTGGCGCGCACCTGCTGCAGCGCTTTTGCAACCTGCCTGCAGTTCTCCTGCAACTTTAGGCAGCTCACGGTAGTGCGTCGACAGCTGTATGGACGCCGCTGAGGCGGCCCAAACCAGCGGAGTTGATGGCGAGTCAGGCGCAAACCAGCCGCTGCCCAGATGCCGGTCATTTCATCACGGCCGCGAGGCCCGGGTCATTCAGTCAAGGAAGTCTTCGATGCAGCGTGTTTCTTCACTCACCCAACGTCGCTGGGCCGCGCTACGTGCGCTATGCCTGGGGGCGCTGATGGTGAGCGGCTCGTTCACTGCCACGGCCAACGCGGCTGAGCCCAATGCAGCCGGGCCCAATGCGAATAGCGAGCAATCTGCCGATTCACGCCCCAGCGCCGACATGGCGTCGGCAACGCAGGCAACCAGCGCGCAGGCAACCAGTATCCCCACCTCGAACGTGCAGACGCCGCTGGACGTCCCGACCGTGCATGGCCTGGCCATCTACGGCGAGCCCGCCCACAAGCCCGGCTTCACGCACTTCCCTTACGTCAATCCAGAGGCGCCGGTCGGCGGGCGCATGACGCGCGCCGCCATCGGCAGTTTCGACTCCACCAATCCCTTCATCCTCAAGGGCAATTCGGTGGCGGGGCTCAATTACTTCGGCGGACTGATCTACGACACCCTGATGATCCCCTCCGCCGATGAGCCCTTCACCGAATACGGATTGCTGGCCAGCGGCGTCCGCCTGGCCGAGGACCGCAGCGCCATCGAATTCGATATCGACCCTCGGGCGCGTTTCCATGATGGCGTGGCGGTGACTGCCGAAGATGTCGTCTTCACCTATCGCCTGCTCAAGGATGAGGGCCTGCCGTTCTTCAAGAGCTACTACCACGATGTCACCGGCGTCAGCGTGATCGATGCCGACACCGTGCGCTTCGAGATGGCGCCAGGCGCCGCGCGCGAATTGCCGCTGATCATCGGCCAGCTGCCGGTATTGCCGGAGCACTACTGGAAGAGCCGCGACTTCACGCGCGCCACCCTGGAACTCCCGCTGGGTTCCGGACCCTATCGCATGGCATCTCTGGATGCCGGCCGCCAGGTTCGCTATGAGCGTGTCGACAACTACTGGGGCAAGGACCTGCCAGTAAACAAGGGCCGCCACAACATCCAGACACTGGTCTACGACTACTACCGGGACCAGACCGTCTCGCTGGAAGCCTTCAAGGCCGGCAGCATCGATCTGCACGTCGAAAGCAGCGCCAAGAACTGGGCGACCGCCTACGACACTCCCGCGCTGCACGAGGGCCGCCTGAAGAAGCTGGAAGTCCCGGACAGCAACCCGGCGGGCATGCAGGGCTTCGTGCTCAACGAGCGCCGCGAGCGCTTCCAGGACCCCAGAGTCCGTGAGGCACTGGCGCTGGTCTTCGACTTCGACTGGATCAACCGCAACCTCTTCTACGGTGCCTACCAGCAGACCCACAGCTATTTCGAGAATTCGGACATGGCCGCGGATGGCATGCCCACCGGCAAGGAACTCGCGCTGCTTGAGCCCTTCAAGGATGAGCTGCCCAGCGCGGTCTTCGACAAGCCCCTGCCGATCGATGAGCCACAGGAATTGCGCCCTCGCCTGCGCAAGGCGTTGGGGCTGCTGCGCGAAGCGGGCTATGAAGTGGTCAAGGGCCAGCTGGTCAGCCGCAGCAGCGGCAAGCCGCTGACGCTTGAGGTGCTCAACTACGACACCCAGTTCGAGCGCATCATCCAGCCGTGGATTCGCAATCTGGCGCGCATCGGCATCAAGGCGCGGATTCGCACCGTCGACGTCAATCAGTACATCAACCGCCGTCGCAGCTTCGACTTCGACGTGGTGGTCGGCAGTTATCCGCAGTCCAACAGCCCCGGCAGCGAGCAGCGTGAATACTGGACCAGCGACTATGCCGACGTGGCCGGCTCACGCAATCTGATCGGGCTGAAAAGCCCGGTGGTGGACGCGCTCACCGATGCCCTGATTCAGGCGCAGACCCGCGAAGACCTGCTCAGCGCGACACGGGCACTCGACCGCGTACTGCGTTGGGGCTTCCATGTCGTGCCCCAGTGGCACCTGGCGGCGACGCGCATCGCGCTCTGGAACAAGTTCGGCTATCCGCAGCCCTTCCCGGAATA
>NZ_CFDJES010000194.1:0-4104 GCF_983723665.1 Cobetia sp.
GTGAGCATGCGCGCAGGCTAGCACGCGGGTGGGAGTGCGTGGCAGTGCGCCTCGCAGCGCCCAGGTGAGTTCATCAGCCGAGTGTGGCTTAGGGCGAGCGACTGCTGCCCCCGGCGCGGAGCGTCTCGAGCAGATGGCGCCCTTGATCATCCTCATGATGTCGGCGTGCGATGCACGGCAGCCACAGGCAGAAGGTGGCCCCGCCACCGGGCGTATCTTCCAGCCATAGCCTGCCCCCCAACTGGGTGATCAAGCCCGATGAGACCGACAGACCGATGCCCGAGCCATTGGCGCGCGTGGTGAAGAAGGGCGTGAAAATGCGCGACTTCAGGTGCTCTGGCACGCCAGCGCCGTGATCGATGACACGTATCTCGACTCCCGCCACGGGTGCGAGTTCCGTTGCCGACGTTGGCACTGAGGCTGGCGCTGGCACTGAGGCTGAGGCTGACGTATCCGGACGGCTGTTTGGCTCGCCGTTCATTACGGCCAGCGCTGCATCACGATCACGGCTGGTGATGCACAGCGTATCCGGCGCAGGCGCCATCTCGATGGCGTTGATCAGCAGATTGACCAGCACCTGGGTCAGTTGCGCGCGGTCGGCCTCGATCAAGCGGGTCGCCGCCAGCTCATGCTGTAATTGATGGCCGTGATGATCCAGCGCGTGCCTGACCAGCACCTCGACACTGTGGATCGCCTCATCGGGATGAATCTGGCTGAGGTGAGGCGCACCGAGCGACGGTGTCAGTGAGTTGTCGTCGCCAATGTCGTTGGAGGCGAGCGGGTCGCGTGCGTATTGACGCAGGTTGTCGACCAGCGCGCGAATGCGTTCGACCTGATGGATGATGGTGGCGATTTCCTCGCGCACCGGCTCGGCCTGTTCACCGAGTATCACCTCGATCAACTCGACATGACCCAGAATCACCGCGGCGGGGTTGTTGATCTCGTGGCCGATACCCGCCGTCAGCTCGCCCAGTGCCGCCAGTTTCTCGCGGGTCAGCAGGCGCGCACGCGCTTCGCGCAGCAGGCGGACGTGCTCCTCCAGCGCCTGACTGCGTTCGCGTAGCGTGGCGGTCTGGGCGCTCAGATCGCGGGTGCGATCCTCCACCTGGGCTTCCAGCGTCTGGGCCGCGAGCTGTATCTCGTGGCGGTGCGCTTCCAGTCGCGCCAGCATGGCGTCGAATTCCTCGGCCAGTTCATCCAGCTCATCACCGTGCCGCTGCGCCGGCCCCAGAGAGGACAGCGGGCCTATGCGCAATCCCTCCTGGGACGGGGTATCACGCACTGCATGCACCACACGGCGGATCTGGCGGATCGGCTGCATCAGACGCTCGATGCTGCTCCACACCAGCAGTACCCCCAACAGGCTGACCGCGATCAGCACCAGGCTGATATGCGTCAGTGTCTCGCGATAGAGCCGTGCGTAGGGCGCCTGCGGATAGCCCGCGTAGATCATGCCGATCCGCTGGCCATCCAGAGAATCCAGCGGGGCATAGGCGGCCACGAACCAGTCACGAACCACGAAGGCACGATTGATATAGCGCTCGCCATTGCCGATCACCTGACGCTTCACCTCCAGCGAGGCGCGCGTGCCCAGCGCGCGCTCGCCGCTGGCGTCGGTGACATTGGTGGCGATGCGGACATCGTCGAGAAACAGGGTGATGGTGCCGGTGCCATCTTCCGGCAGGGTGCCGGGGCCATAGAGCAGATCGCGGATCTCATCGACCAGACGCGGATCACGGTTGAGCAGGCGGCCCGCATCCAGCGCGCCCAGCAGCTTGCCCTCGCCATCGAGGATGGGCACCAGCGCCCGCAGCAGCATGCCGCGGTTTTCCTCGCGACGGGCACTGGGTTGTGCGTAGGGCGTCTGGCGTAGCGCAAGGCGCGCGCGCTCGGCAAGGGCAGGGTCCAGCGTCGCCAGAGAGTCGCTGGACAGCATGTCGAGGCCATCCAGGCTTTCGCCGCGCGCCAGTTGCGGAATCAGCGCGGCGACGCCGGGCGTCTGGCGCAACTGCTCGGTGGGCAGCCAGCGCAGCCAGTCGGCATTGAGGGTGTCCCGCATGGTATCCAGGCGCGGCACCAGGCGTGGCAACAGCTGCGCGGTCTGCTCATCGGGTGCCACCAGCTGACGCAGGTTGCGACGCATCGCCTCCAGGCCATCACGCAGGCGCTGATGCTGGCTCTGCAGCGTGCGGCTGGCGACATCAAGATCGCTGCGTACGTTCATGTACAGCTGGCGGTCGGTATAGGCCGTGGTCCAGTAGGCGGTCAGGCCGACCAGCGCCAGCATCAGCGCCAGCAGCGGCGCCAGTGTCAGCAGCAGCAGCCTGCGCCGCAGCGAACCGGCGAAGTAATGGCGCAGGCGCTTGATCATGCGCTGCCATCGGCTCCGTAGCGAGCGGCAGACGCAGTGGAGGAGGCGGGTTGATCGCTCTCAGCGCCGCTCTCAGTACCACTCTCAGCGCCATTCTCAGTGCCATTCTCAGCGCCGCTGTCCTCACTGATTTGCTGCTCGGCGCGCCAGGTGGTCAGTTTGCGATCCAGCGTCTTGCGCGAGATGCCCAGCTGGCGGGCGGCGGCTGATTTGTTGTTGGCATGTCGCTCCAGTACCGCGCACAGATGGGCCTTTTCCACCGCATCCAATGACCACTCGAGCGGATAGCCGCTGCTGGTGGCCTCCTCCTCGGCGGAGGTGGTCGCGTCCCCGCTGCCGCCCCATAACTCGTGGCCTGATGCCTGTGCGGCCTGACTGTCGACCGGCAGGGTATCGCCGGGCAGGCGGCCGAGCAGCAAGGCGCGCTCGATGACGTTCTTGAGTTCCCGCACATTGCCGGGCCAGGAATAGTGGCACAGGCGAGTGAGATCAGAATGCTGCCAGGGCACGGCGGGGAGGTTGAGCTCACGCGACAGCTGCCGCGAGAAGTGCTGGGCCAGCGCCGGGATGTCCTCCGGGCGCTCGCGCAGGGCCGGCAGTGTCAGGCTCAGCACGTTGAGGCGATAGTAGAGGTCTTCGCGGAAGCGGCCCGCGGCCACTTCCGTCTCCAGTGTGCGGTGAGTGGCGGCCACGATACGCACGTCCACCGCCTGTTCCTGCTCGCCGCCGACGGGGCGCACGCGGCGCGTCTCCAGCACTCGCAACAGCTTGGCCTGCATCGCCAGGGGCATCTCGCCGATTTCATCCAGGAACAGCGTGCCGCCATCGGCGAAGCTGAACAGGCCATCACGGCCACGGTGCGCGCCGGTGAAGGCCCCCTTGAGGTGGCCGAACAGCTCGCTCTCCAACAGCTCTGGGCTGATGGCGCCGCAGTTGACCGGCACGAAGGCGCCGCGCCGACCGGACAGGCGATGCAGATCACGCGCCGCCAGCTCCTTGCCGGTGCCGGATTCCCCCAGAATCAGCACCGGCGATGGCGCAGGGGCAACGCGCGCGATGATATGCGCCAGCTCCTGCATGGCAGGGCTCTCGCCCTTGAGGCTGGCCTCTTCCTGCTGATGGCGGGCATTGTCGCGACGGAGCAGGAAGTTTTCCCGCGTCAGCTGGCGGCGCTCAAGGCAGCGGTCCAGCGCGGCCTGCAACTGTTCGAGACGAAACGGCTTGATGATGAAATCACAGGCTCCGGCCCGCAGTGCGCGCACAGCGGTCTCGAGATCGGCGTAGGCGGTCATGAAGATGACATCGCTGACCGAAGAGGGCGCAAGCGCTTCATCCCAATCCAGGCCATCGCGCCCCGGCAGGCGAATGTCGAGCAGGATGAGGTCGAAGTGCAGGCGCGAGCGCAGGGCTTCGGCCTGCTCGACACTCTCGGCGCATTCGATCAGCGCGAAGCGCGAGGACAGTGCCTTCTCCAGATAGCGGCGCATGCCGGGCTCGTCATCGACGATCAGTACCGAGGCGGTGGGGAGGGGGTCGCTGCCGCTACGCCGGGTCTCACGGGGTGTGGAGGGGGCGTGGGCAGTCATGGCGTTCCTCGGGTCAACAGGGCAGTAATGGTCGCAGGGGAGATCATCTCTATCATGCGGGCATTGTGGCGTGCTGCTCACTGGTAATCTAGCGCTGGATGCCACATTGCTGCCTCTTTCTGCTTACGCTTGCCACAGGCAGGGCCT
>NZ_CFDJES010000195.1:0-4095 GCF_983723665.1 Cobetia sp.
GAGAACGACAACCTGATCGTGCAGAAGCTGTCGGAAGACACCGAGGCCTTCGGCGTCTTCGGTTATTCCTTCCTTGAGGAGAACGAAGACTCGCTGAGCGGCGCGACCATCGACGGCATCGCCCCGTCTCCCGAGGCCATCTCGGAAGAGACCTACCCGGTCGCACGTACCATGTTCTTCTACATCAAGAATCAGCATGCGGAAGAAGCGCCGGTCATGTATGACTACGCGGACCTGTTCATGAGCGAGAAGATGGTCGGCAACCTGGGCTACCTGAAAGGCATCGGCCTGATTCCGGCGCACGAAGAAGCGCGCAAGGCGGCGCGTCAAGCCGTCGCCGACAGAGGAAGACCCTGACGCTTTCGGACCTGCAGGGCTGATGACGTGAGCCACGCGGTGCGGCGGTCGAGCGCATCGTGAACGTAGCGAGTGGCGATCTTCGCGGGCTGGCGTGGTGTGCCTGGCAGTTGCCGGTCACTGCGCTGGCCCGTTCGCGTCTGTTGCAGGGTCTGTTGCAGGTGTTATTACAGGGTTTGTTGCAGAAAGTGATCTGAAGCTGGGGCGCCAAGGCCTGAAAGGCTACTGACATCAGTTTGTTATACAAGCGCGGTACTTCTGATATGCGACCCTATGGTAAGGTAAAATTGCAGCTCTGGAGATGAGTCATGTCCAAACAGCGAGTGCTTTTTCTGTGCAATGCCAATTCTGCCCGCTCCCTGATGGGAGAGGCATTGCTGCGTAACATGGCGGGGGACGAGTTTGACGCCTTCAGTGCCGGTGTCGCGCCTGATGCCCCGCAACAGCATGCGTTGGACGCTCTGGCGCGCGCCGGGGTGGATAATTCAGGTCTGGCGAGCGAGTCGATCGATCGCTACCGCTCTCAGTCCTTCGATGCCGTCATCGTGCTGTGTCAGAAGGCGCAGCAGCAGTGTCGGCAGTGGGATGGCCAGACCGATGAGCTGTTGTTCTGGGATATAGAAGATCCGCGCAATCAGGATACTGCGGTGTCCTATGGGCGCGCCTTGAACGAAATTCGCACGCGCTTGCAGCTGTGGTTGGCGGCACGCTCACATCATTGAATCAGGTGGAATTCTGCATTGTCTCTTCTGACCCCGACACGTCTTTTCAAATGCCTCAGCGACGATACACGCCTTGTGCTGATGTTGCTTATCCATGCAGAAGGCGAGCTTTGCGTATGCGAGATGACCTACGTGTTGCAGGAGTCGCAGCCCAAGGTGTCGCGCCATCTGGCCCAGTTGCGCAATTGCGGTCTGCTGCTGGACCGCCGCCAGGGGCAATGGGTCTATTACCGTCTGATGCCTGGCCTGCCGTCCTGGGTATTGCCGGCGCTGGTCGCGGCGGCGGAAGGGAGTCAGCACCGCATGGCGCCGTTGCTGGCGCGCCTGGCCACCATGGAAGGGCGCCCCAACCGCGAATGCTGAGCCGCTGTTGGTATCGCCATTGCCGTCATACAACAACGCCGCTCCGGATTCCGGGGCGGCGTTGTTGTTGAGAGCACATCAGGGTCTGATCAGACCGGATCGACGGCGTGCTGCTCGGTCTCCGGGTCATGGCGACGATGGCGCAGCTCGATGCCCTTGAGCAGGTTGCGCAGGATCTGGTCCTTGCACTCGCGGTAGTGGCGATGATCGGGCTTGCGGAAGAAGGCAGACAGCTCGGACTTGGTGATCAGTTCGAAACCGGCCAATGCCAGCAGCTCGAGCATGTCGTCATCCTTGAGCTCGAAGGCGATCTTGAGCTTGCGCAGAATCACGTTGTTGTCGAGACGCTTTTCAGGCGCCGGCTGGGCGCCTTCGCGCTTGCCGCGACGCACGTTGATCAGGCCATTGAGGAACCTGGCCAGGTCGATGTCCTTGATGCGCTGCTGAGCCTCATCATCATCGCGCTTGAGCCAATCGCTGATCTGGGCGCGTGAGACCTCGTGGTCCGCGGCAGCGAAGGTGTTGATCATGTCGGTGTCGGAGAGGTTCAGCGCGTAGCGGAGGCGACGGATGATGTCGTTATTGGTCACGGGCGTGGTTCCGGTCGTGAAGAGTGTCAGAGGGCGGCAGGCGGCGCAGTCGGCACAGCAGAACTGATGCCAAGGTGCCGGCCAGCAAGGCCGCGGATGGCGCGCAGCATACCAGATCAGGCGGGCGGTTCGCTCCACTGCAGGCGATGGGGGGCGAATCCGGCGCACAGGGTCGGCTTGATGATGTCGAAGTAGGGCGAGATATCGAAGTCGCAGGGCGCAAACAGGCTGTGATGGCGGATATGCAGCAACTCCTGATAGCAGTGCAGGCATGCCGGGTCGCTGGAGGGCAGGGCGTCACTGTCTGGCAGGATGGGATAGCGCACGGCCTGGAAGGCTTCGGCGATCAGCGATGAGCAGATCGCGCGGGTCGGGTCGCCGCTGCCCAGTGCCAGCATGCGGCGCCGATAGCGGCTTGGCACCGGTGGCGTGCGAATCAGATAGCGAGCCAGATCGACGATATTGCGCAGGTCATATTGATGGCCCAGCCGCGCCTCGGCATGGGCGATCAACGCGCTGATCTCCTCCTCCGTGAGTCCGACCGGGCGGCAGATGCGCGTGTGCTGATGCCAGTAATGGTTGAGGGGGACGCGGCGCACCCCGGCGGTGACGTCCGCTTCCAACAGACAGTCGCCCCTGACCGGACGTCCTCTGCTGTCCAGCGGCGTGCGCACGCAGAGCGCGGCATGAGACCAGGTCGACTGGGTGAGGTAGCGAATGGCGGTGCTGATACGCGAGGAGCCCTCGACCAGCAGGACATCGCCGCGCCGCAGGGTGGCAGCCAGCTTTTCCGGTGATGACGTGGCGCGATGCGCCGGTAGCTTGCCCGGCGCCGTGAGATGACGCGCCAGCCGCGTTCCCAGCCAGTCGAGTCCTCGCATGCCTGCCTCCCGTATGGCTCAACCCTCATCAGCCAGTCTGGGACCTTTTGGAGAATTCAGCCAAATGCCACCTCAGGCATGTCGGGCTCAGCGACCCGGTTTCGGCACGTCCTGCTGGCTGACATTCTCGTCACTGGCGGTCTCGCTGGCCTCGGCCTGGTCGTCGGCGTCCGGCTCCGGGGCATCGAGTGTCTCGTCGGTGTCCTGGGCGGGCGTCAGCGCCAGTTCGGTGAGCAGCGGGAAGTGATCGGAGCCGAAGGCTTCCATGCGCGCCACGCGCACCACACTGAAATGCTCGCTGTGGAAGAGGTGATCCAGTGGCCAGCGCAGCAGGGGAATGTTGGCGTGGAAGGTATTGAACATGCCGCGGCCGACGCGGGGGTCCAGCAGGCCGGACAGCTTGCGGAACAGGCGCGTGGTGCGAGACCAGGCCACGTCGTTGAGGTCACCGGTGACGATCACCGGTTGCTGGCTGTCGGCGACGCTGCGCGCCACGATGATCAGCTCGGCATCCCGCTCGGATGACTCGTCATTCTCGGTCGGGCTGGGCGGCGCCGGGTGCAGGAAGTGCACTCGCACGCGGTCACCGCTGGCCAGCTCCAGTTGCGCATGCATCGACGGCACATCCTCTTCGACCAGGTAGTCGATGCTGGCGTCATGCAGTGGCAGGCGTGAATAGACATGCATGCCATAGAGGTTGTCCAGCGGGCATTTGAGAGTGTGCGTATAGCCGTATTGCTCGCTATCCGCCTCGAGCACGTCGAGCCGCTGCTGCCACCAGTCATCGGATTCCAGCGTCACCAGCACGTCGGGCTGTTCGCGTTCGACGATGGCCAGCAGCTTGTCACTATCGTGATTGCTGGTCAGGACATTGGCGGCGAGCAGGCGGACCTGACGCTGCCGGTCGTGCTGTCTGGTACGCGCGGACTCGCAGGGAAAGAGGCGGGTATAGGGCACGATCCAGTGTGCCTGATAGACAAGCCCGGCCACGGCGATCACGGCCAGTGACACCCTGAGCCCGAAGGCAAGCTGGGACACCGCGAGGTCGGCGATCAACAACATCGCCCACAAGGCGGCCAGCTGCAGACGGGGGAAGTCCATGATGCGCACCGACCAATGGCGAATACGCGTCAGTGGCAGCAGGGTGAAGGCTGCCATCAGCAGCGTCAGTACGCCGAGTAG
>NZ_CFDJES010000196.1:0-4077 GCF_983723665.1 Cobetia sp.
GCAGCATGACAATCACCATGACTGGTTCACCTTCACGCTGTATTTCCCCGAGAGTGGCATCTGGGTCACGGCGGCCCAGCGTGAAGATGTGCGCGATGAACTGACCGGCCAGATTGCGTTGCACAACGTGCTGGCGCTGGTGGTCGGGTTGCTCGTGATCGCCTTGCTGATCGGTGTGGCGGTCTCGCGGGGGTTTCGTCCCGTCTTGCGCATCAGTCATCAGATCACGGCCCGTCAACCCGGGTACCTTGAGCCGTTGGATGCCAGCGAGGCGCCGGACGAGATACGCGGCATGGTGGATGCCCTCAATGGGTTGCTGGCGCGTCTGGCGGACACCCTCGACAAGGAGCGGCGCTTCACGGCCAATGCCGCCCACGAATTGCGGACTCCCCTGGCGGGCATCAAGGTGCATGCCCAGAATCTGGAGGCCGATGCCAGGGATGAGGCCTCGCGGCGCTCGGCACGCATGATCGTGGATGGCGTCAATCGCATGACGCGGGTAGTGGAGCAGCTGTTGACCCTGTCACGACTGGAAAGCGGGGCAGAGGCACCGCGTCGTCCGGTCGATCTCGCCCAGCTGACCCATGAGCTGGCGCGGGACCTGGGCCCCATGGCACGCCAGCGAGGCATCATGCTGCATGTCGAGGTTGCCCCCGGCGCGCAGTTGGTCAGTCATGAGAACGGCCTCTACGTGCTGCTGCGCAATCTGCTCGACAATGCGCTGCGCTATACGCCAGAAGGCGGAGAGGTGCATCTGGATATCCGCCGCGACGACGCTGGATGGCGCATGGAAGTGGCCGATACGGGCCCCGGAATCCCGCTGCGTGAACGCGAGCGCGTCTTTGAACGCTTCGTGCGTCTGGCCGGCCAAAAGACTCAAGGCTCGGGGCTGGGCCTTTCCATCGTGCGCGAGCTCGCTGAACGTCTAGGCGCAGAGCTTGCGCTGAAGGAGAGTCCCTTGGGGACGCCGCAGGCCCCGGGGCTGCTGGTACAGGTTCGCTTCCTGTCATAGCAGGTCCACCTCTCGTCGTGAATAGCGCCTGGCGGCCGGGTTGCGTCAGCGGATGCAACGATTGCGTCGAATGCATCATGCGGCTGTGATATTGGCTGGCGCTCGATAATGCCAGTGGGGAGTGCAACTCGGCGATGGTCGGGTGGTAAAGACGGCTAGATTAGCGCTATCTTCATTATATGTTGCAGAGCAGCATGACATTCCCCTCTGTCAGGAGATTCGCATGAGTGAACAACAGTCTTCCCCTGTCCGTGTTGCACTGGTGACCGGCACCGCCAGTGGTATCGGCGCCGCCATCATGCAGGCGATGTGCGATGCTGGGCATCAGGTGCTGGCGGTCGATTTCAGTGATGAGGGGGCAGAGGTCGCCGATAAGGCAGGGGCTGCCTTCTTCAAGGCCGACCTGACGGATGCCGAGCAGTGTCGCGCGGCGGTGAATGAAGCCGTATCACGTTTCGGTCGCCTCGATATCCTGGTTAACAATGCCGGCATCCAGCATGTCGAGCGCATCAAGGACTTCCCCGAAGCCAAGTGGAACCAGATCATCGCCTTGATGCTGAGTGCGCCATTCACGCTGATCCAGGCGGCATGGCCGCACATGGAGAAGAATGGCTATGGGCGCATCGTCAACATGGCATCCATCCACGCCCATGTCGCGTCACCGGGCAAGGCGGCCTACGTTAGTGCCAAGCATGGCCTGATGGGGCTGACCAGAACCGCTGCGCTGGAAGGGGGCGAAAGCGGCATCACCGCCAATGCCATCTGCCCGGCCTATGTGCGCACGCCGCTGGTCGACAAGCAGATCGCCGAGCAGGCCAAGCTCAATGACATGCCCGAAGATGAAGTGATCGAGAAGATCATGCTCAAGGGCGCGGCGATCAAGCACATGATCGATCCCTCCGAAGTGGCGGACATGGCGGTGTGGCTGGCCTCCGACAAGGCAGGCTCAGTGACCGGCTCCAGCTTCAACATGGACCTGGGGTGGACGGCGCAGTAACGGCGTACCCTTGAGTATCGGCTCATTCCAGGCAGCACAGAGACACGAAGCCCTCACCATCGATTCGCGCTTGCGAGCGAGGATGGTGAGGGCTTTTGCTTGGCCGGCAGCGAAGTGTCGCCTGGGATTCAGACTACGTCAGCGGCGCTGTCTCAGCGCTTGACCGGCCGCTTCTGCAGCTTGCGTTGCAGAGTTCGGCGGTGCATGCCCAGGGCGCGGGCAGTGGAGGAGATGTTGCCATCGTGCTCGTTGAGCACCTTCTGGATGTGCTCCCAGGTCAGGCGGTTGACCGACGGCGGGTTGTCGGAGATCTCGGCGGCAGGGTCGCCGACTTCGCGGTTGAAGGCGTTGAGAATCTCGTCGGCATCGGCGGGCTTGCACAGGTAGTTGACCGCGCCGAGCTTGATGGCTTCCACCGCGGTGGCGATGCTGGAATAGCCGGTCAGCACCACGATACGCGTGTCAGGCAGCAGGGCGATCAGCTCGGGCAGCAGCTTGAGGCCGGAGCTCTGCTCGAGCTTCAGGTCGAGCGTGACCAGCTCCGGGCGGTGGCTGCGTGCCACGCTGAGTGCCTGGGCTTCATCACGGGCCACTTCCACTTCATAGCCGCGGCGCGTCATGGCGCGCGCCGTGACCTGGCAGAAGAATTCATCATCGTCGATGATCAGCAGTCGGGTTGCATCGCTCATCAGGGTTCTCGCTTGGGCGGTCTTTGCCGCCATCATGTCAGATGAATGGGGAGGCGCACTTCCGTCAAGGTGCCGCCATCTTCGTGGTTGTACAGACTGACGCCGCCACCGAACCGATTGATGGTGGCATGCGTGAGGAACAGGCCGATGCCCATGCCCTTGGATTTGGTGGAGATGAAGGTCTCGCCGAGCTGATCCGCCACCGCCATGGGCACGCCATCGCCATGATCGCGGATGTCGATCAGCACTTCCTGATCGCGTTGCTCCAGGGTGATCTCGATATCATCCGGGCAGGCGTCGGCGGCATTGTTGAGCAGGTTCATCAGCGCCTGCTCAAGCGTGGTGTCCACCAGCATGGAGGCCTGTTCAGCGCCGGGCGTCACCTCGACGCTATGCTGCACGTCCGGGCGTACCACCAGCCAGCGCTGCACGATTTCCTCCAGCCACTGGGCGGCATTGATGGGTTGGGGCTGTTCCATGCGACGGCGGTCGGCCGCGGCTACCATCGCCTGCAGGCGTTGCTTGCAGGTGTCGACCTGACTGCGCAGCAGGGCAAGATCATCCTCCAGCTGAGGGTCATTCCTGTCCTTGGCATCCTCGCGCATCTCGCTCAGCAGCACTGCCATGGTGGAGAGCGGGGTGCCCAGCTCATGCGCGGTGCCAGCGGCCTGACTGGCCACCGCCAATACCTGCTCGCTGCGCAGGGCGGCCTCACGCGTGGTGGACAGCGCCTGATCCCGGGTGCGCAGGGCATGGGCCATCTTGTAGATGAAGTAGGTCACCAGCGACGCCGACAGGCCGAAGTTCAGCCACATGCCGATGACATGCAGGCTGATGCGTCCACCCAGCTCATAGGTCGCCAGCTGCGGCACCGGCTCATAGAACACCATCAGGAAGCTGTAACAGCCCATGCCAACGGCGGCAATCACCCAGGCATAACGCCACGGGAGCGTTGCGGCCGCCATGGTCACCGGCACCAGATAATAGGGCACGAAGGGGTTGGTGGAGCCACCGGTATGGAAGAACAGCATCGTCAGACCGGCGATATCCACCAGCAGGTGAATCAGGTTCTCGGTGTCGGTGACGGGATGCGACTGCCCGAGGCGCCACCAGGTCGCGACATTAACCAGCCCCATCGCGATGATGATCGAGATGACGGGCAGCACATTGAGCTGAAAGCCGATGATCTCGAGCCCGAAGATGATCAGGATGAGAAAGCCGGTCCAGGTGATGCCGCGCGCGATGGTCAGACGAATGAGATTCCGGTGCGGCGTGGACAGTGGTGGCGGTAGCGGCTGATTCATGACAACTCCTGCGAGGAATGCGGCCATGATAGTGAATAAGGCTCATAAAGTGCAGCCCTGACGGCCAGTTAGCGC
>NZ_CFDJES010000197.1:0-4026 GCF_983723665.1 Cobetia sp.
GCGCGCTACGGCGTGCAGACCCAGACCCGTCGCCACAGCTTCATCGCCGACCTGCTGGGCATCCAGCACCTGGTGATCGCGGTCAACAAGATGGACCTGGTCGATTACTCCGAGACGCGCTTCAACGAGATCGTCGCCGAGTACCAGGAATTCGCCAACAAGCTGAACGCGCCGGACATCCGCTTCGTGCCGATGTCCGCGCTCAAGGGCGACAACGTCGTCAATCGCAGCCCGTCACTGGACTGGTACACCGTCGATGGCGAAGCGGGCCCGTCACTGCTGGAGGTGCTGGAAACCGTCGAACTGACCCACGACCAGAACCTCAGCGATCTGCGCTTCCCGGTGCAGTACGTCAATCGTCCCAACCTCGATTTCCGCGGTTACTGCGGCACCCTGGCGGCCGGTGTCGTGCGTCCGGGAGACAGCGTCAAGGTGCTGCCGTCCGGCAAGGCCTCGACCATCGAGCGCATCGTCACCTTCGATGGTGATCTCGAGATCGCCTACCCGGGTCAGGCCATTACCCTGACGCTCGACGATGAGATCGACATCTCGCGTGGCGACTGGCTGGTGGCGGCGGATGCCGAACTGCCGCTCTCCAATGCACTGGAAGCGGATGTCGTCTGGATGCACGAGAAGCCGCTGCAGCCGGGCCGTCAGTACGATATCAAGCTGGCGACCCGTGACCTGACCGGTCAGGTCAGCGCCATCGATTACCTCTACGACGTCAACACGCTGGAGCATCACGAGGGCGACAGCCTGGCGCTGAACGCCATCGGTCGCGTCCAGCTCGAGCTGACCCAGGCGGTGCCGGTAGACGACTACCGCTCAAGCCCGGGGACCGGCAGCTTCATCGTCATCGATCGTCTGAGCAACGTGACCGTCGGCGCGGGCATGATTCGCGGCGTGGGTCGCGCCGGCACCCAGGCCACCACCCAGCAGACCGACTGGGCCGCGTTTGAAGCCGACCTCAACGCGCTGGTGCGCAAGCACTTCCCGCACTGGGAAGCCCGCGATGTGCGCGAGCTGCTCGGCCGCACCAACTGATTCCGTCCTGTAGCGACAGCAGAATGGAAGTCAGCGAAATACCAACAACAACGCTGGACACGCAATAACAACACGGCCTGCTGGAATGAAGCCGGAGAACGCAAAAGCCCCCATGGCCGCAAGGCGATGGGGGCTTTTTGCATGGTGCGGCTCACACCTGGCGCATCAGGCGACAGCAGTGTCGATGGCGAGCGGGGTGGAGGGGCCGAAATGCTCGTGGTGACATTGGCTGAGCGGTACGCCGATACGGCTGAGGTGCTGGATCATGCTCTGCATGAAGCCATGCGGGCCGATCACGAAGGCCTGCAGCGACTCGGCGCTGGCACCGGTCGCGGCGATCTGCTGCGCCAGCCAGTCGCGCTCGATGATGCCCAATTGCGCATGGGGCGGCAGCGTCTCGGCCTGTTCGTAGCAGACCTGATAATGCAGCTGCGTTGGATACTGCGCGACCAGCGCCTTGAGGGTGGCGTCGAAGGCATGCACCTCGGGATTGCGCGCCGCATGCAGGTAGATCACCTGGCGGCCTGCTGCCAGTGCCGCCGTCAGCAGCGGCAGCATAGGCGTCTGGCCGACACCCGCCGACAGCAACAGCACCGGGGCATCGGCGCTCTGCGGGGCAGCATGCTCGAAGGTCAGCTCGCCGGCCGGCGGCAGCAGTTCGATCTCGTCACCTGCCTTCAGCGCATGCAGGTACTGGCTGGACTGGCCGTGGGCCTCACGCTTGACCGAGATGCGGCAGAAGCGCTCGTCCGGCGCGTGGGACAGGCTGTAATGGCGATGGATCACGCCCTGCGGTGTCGTCAGGCGCATGCCGATGTACTGGCCCGGCAGGAAGGAGAACATCGGGCCTTCCACCGGCGCCAGGTACAGCGAGCGAATCTCGCGGCTCTCGTCCTGTGTGCGCACGATGCGGAAGCGGCGCAGCCCCTGCCAGCCGCCGCGGGTAGCGGCGAAGCTGTCGTAGCGGCCCTGCTCGGCGGCGATCAGCACAGCGGCCAGTTCCCCGTAGAGGGCGCCCCAGGCATCGGCGATCTCCGGCGTGACGGCGTCCCCCAGCACCTCGCCGATGGCGGTCATCAGGCACTCGCCGACGATGGGATAGTGTTCCGGCAGGATATTGAGCGAGACATGCTTGCTGACCACGGGCGCCAGCAGGCGGTCCACCGCCTCACGCGAGTGGCGTGCGCCGACATAGGCGAGTACGGCGCCGGCCAGCGCACGGGCCTGGCCGCCGCTGGCCTGGTGGGTCTGGTTGAACAGCGGCTTCACCTCGGGATAGCGCTCGAACATCAGCGGATAGAAGCGCGCCGTGATGGCATTGAGATGCTCGGCGACGACGGGAGCGGTGGCGGCGATCAGGTCTTCCTGGGCGTTGGTCAGCATGACGATACCTCTGATTGATGTCCCTCCCTCTATGGCAAGGGGCGTGCCAACTCTCGAGGCCAGTCGTCATGCACTCTGCAGGTCTATGATGTCAAAATGACATGGTCATGTGGCGTGTTCTAATGACATCAAGCGTGTCATGATGACATCAATCTTCAGCCCTCTCACTCCCGATATCCGCAAGGATGACCGCATGCCCGATGCCCTCTTGCCCCTGAACGATACGCCGGTCGCGGCCGTGAATGCCTGGCTCGCCGCCTGGTTGTCCCGCGAGGAGGGCGGCGAGCGGCGCGCGCTGCCATGGACGCGTCTGCTGGCCGCGATCATGCAGCAGCTGCCCGGTGAGGCGGCGACCCTGATGCGCTACCTGCCCGAGCGTGACGAGCTGTTGCCACTGGCCACCTACGGCCTGCCTGCCGAGGTGCGTGGGCGACGCTTCGCACTGGCGGAGCATCCGCGGCTCAAGGCGATCGTCGAGCACACGGGAGTGCATCGTTTCGCGTTGGACAGCGACCTGCCAGACCCCTTCGATGGCCTGCTGGGGGACGTGCATGGGCCGGATCTGCTGGTGCATGACTGCGCCGGTATCGCGCTGCGCGAGGGCGATACCCTGCTGGGGGTGATGACCTTCGATGCGCTGACGCCGGGGGTGCTGGCCCCGCTGGAATCGCTGAGCGCCTCTGCGAGTACGGACGAGCTGGCACTTCCACTTCAGGAGTTGCAGGCCTGGTTGTCACTCCCCGCACACTGTCTGTCGCTGTCACTGCGACAGGAGTGGGCCGCGGTCGGCAGGTCAGGGCTTTCGGCGCCGATGGTGGTGTCACCGACAGGCATGGCGTCACAGAGCGCCATGGCCTGCCCGCAGCGTGGCCCGGCGATGGCCAGGCTCGAGGCGCAGCTGGAGGCGGTCGCCGATACCGAGATGACGGTGCTGGTGCAGGGCGAGACCGGCGTGGGCAAGGAGGGCGTGGTCCAGCGGCTGCACGATGCTTCCCGGCGGGCTGCGCGTCCGCTGGTGCGCATCAACTGCGCCGCCTTGTCGCCGGACCTGGTCGAAAGCGCGCTGTTCGGGCATCGGCGTGGCGCCTTCTCGGGCGCGACCCATGATCACCGTGGCCACTTCGTGATGGCGGATGGCGGCACCCTGCTGCTGGATGAGATCGGCGAGCTGCCGCTGGCGCTGCAGCCCAAGCTGCTTCGGGTCTTGCAGGAGGGCGAGCTGCAGCCGTTGGGCAGCGATCGCGTAGTCAGGGTCGATGTGCGTGTCATCGCGGCCACCAATCGCGATCTCGAGGCGGAGGTCGCCGCCGGGCATTTCCGTGAAGACCTCTATCACCGCCTGAGCGTCTATCCGCTCAGGGTGCCGCCGCTGCGTGAACGCGGGCGTGCGGACCTGCTGGCGTTGGCCGGCACCTTTCTTGAGCACAACCGCACGCGCCTCGGACTGGGCAATCTGCGCCTGACGCCGGCGGCGGAGCGCCTGCTGTGCGAGTACCCATGGCCCGGCAACGTGCGTGAGCTGGAGCACTGCCTGAGCCGCGCGGCCCTGCATGCCCGGCTCGCGCATGGTGCTCACCCGACTCGCCTGCGCGCCGATGG
>NZ_CFDJES010000198.1:0-3992 GCF_983723665.1 Cobetia sp.
TCTCGATGCTGCGCTGGCTCAAGAATGACTTCCCCAAGGAAGAGCTGAATCCGGTACTGGTCATCGATGACATGCCGGCCTTCCATCGCAAGCCGAAGAAGACGAATCGCCAGGCGTAACCGCGCTATGCGCTGAAAGAGACGGCGCAAAACCTAACGACAAGGGCCCCTCAACATGAGGGGCTCTTGTCGTTTCTGGCGTATGGAAACGCCTGACAAGGCGCAGGTTTGGCCAGGCTCAGGCCTACCATGCCCAGCCCTTCGCTCGGCCACGTCTCTCGTTCATTTCTCTCGGTTATTCCAGCCAGGGACGATCAAGTCCTATAGCGCTTGGCAAGAGGTGCTCAACAGTAGGCTCTCAAGCAGGCGGACGGCAGCGGACGACAAGGCAAAAAAGGGGAGTGGGCGGATGGTGGGGCTTCATCCGTGTGTATTCGTGGTGGGCGACGGCCAGCATCGAGTATCCAGAGCCGCTCGGATTGGATGACAGGACGCAACAATCCTGGCCTGAACGTCTGGCCCTCAGGCCTTGGGTTGGCGGTCTCTTGCTGGGCGATTTATGAGGTAGGAGTTCGCATCTGACCTGAAAACCGCAGCAGCTCGACACCTGTATGCATGAACATGCAGTAAGTTGTGCACGTCGTGCCGGACGCCACCTCGGGTTCCTCGTTGGCGGGATGAATCAACTGGTGCTTATATTGCAACACGTTAGGTTTTCGCTATTCCCTGGTTAGCTATTATTTGTTTTTTGCTATGGGAGCTTCTCGCCAATACTCCTCGCCCCGTTACTCCCTGATTTAACGAGGAATTTGCGAGGTGCTGAACGTACGTTTTCCCATGAAGACCCTGACGGCCGTGATGGCGCTGGGCCTTTCTGCCAGCAGTCTGGCGCAGCAGGAAGTGATGACTCGTTCCAATGGTGCGCCGGTCGGCAACAACCAGAACTCCCTGACCGCCGGCCCGAACGGCCCGACACTCCTGCAGGACCACCACCTGCTGGAGAAGCTGGCGCACTTCGAGCGCGAGCGCATTCCGGAGCGTGTCGTCCACGCTCGCGGTACCGGTGCCTACGGTGAGTTCCGTGCCACCGCGGACCTCACCGACCTGACCGTCGCGGCACCTTTCCAGGACAAGGGCCAGGTGACGCCGGTCTTCGTGCGCTTCTCCAGCGTGATCAACAGCAAGGGCTCGCCGGAAACCCTGCGTGACCCGCGTGGCTTCGCCGTCAAGTTCTACACCGAGCAGGGCAACTGGGACATCGTGGGCATCAACTTCCCGGTGTTCTTCATCCGCGATGCGATGAAGTTCCCGGACATGATCCATGCGCTGAAGCCGGACCCGCGTACCAACCTGCAGGACCCGAATCGCTACTTCGATTTCTTCAGCCATATCCCCGAAAGCACCAACATGCTGACCTACCTCTACTCGCCGCTGGGGATTCCGACCAGCCTGCGTGAGATGGATGGTTCTGGCGTGCATGCCTTCAAGTTCGTCAATGCCGAAGGCGACTGGAAGTACGTGAAGTTCACCTGGAAGTCGCGTCAGGGCAACCACGGCATGACGCCGCAAGAAGCCGCCAAGGTGCAGTCCACTGACTTCAACCATCTGACCGATGACCTCTACACCCATCTGGATGCCGGCGATGACCCGGTCTGGGATCTCTATATCCAGACCCTGGATCCCAGCCAGCTGAACAGCTTCGATTTCAATCCGCTCGATACCACCAAGTTGTGGCCGGAAGACCTGATTCCTGCCCGCAAGGTCGGTGAGCTGACGCTGAATCGTACGCCGGACAACTTCTTCCAGGAAACCGAGCAGGCGGCCATGTCGCCGGCCAACCTGGTGCCGGGTGTCGAGCCGTCCGAAGACCGCATGCTGCAGGGGCGTCTGTTCGCCTACGCCGATGCCCAGCGTTATCGCCTGGGAGCCAACTTCATGCAGCTGCCGGTGAATGCGCCCAAGAATGAGGTGCACAACAACCATCAGGACGGCGCGGGTTACTCCAAGCCGCGTTCCGGCTCCATCAACTATCAGCCGAGCCGCAACGCCGACTCGCTGGTGGATGACAGCCAGTACGAGTACAAGCGCTACACCCTGAATGGCACCACCCAGCAGCAGCCGATCGGCAAGCAGCAGAACTTCGCTCAGGCCGGTGAGCTGTATCGCTCCTTCTCCGAGCAGGATCAGGACGCTCTGATCCAGGCGCTGGGGACTGACCTGGGCAAGGTCAAGAACGAGGAGATCCGCGAGATCATGGTCAGCCACTTCTACCAGGCCGACCACGAATACGGTGAGCGTCTGGCCGAGGTGGCAGACGTCGACATGGATGACGTTGAAGAGCTGATCGAGGACTGAGACATCTGAGGCAGCGGCTGAAAGCAAAGCGTATGAAGAAAAGCGTGATGCGATCGCGATCAACCGCTGCCCGGAAGTCCCGGACCTGTTTCACCCGGCAGGGGAGCTTGCGCTCCTCTGCCGGCCGCAACACGAGCGCAACATGTGCGCCAGACGAGCTCAACACGAGCGAAAGACCAGAGAGGAGCGCAAGATGCATACGATGCGAGCCACAGACCCCAGCGGGCAGCAACACGGCCTGGGCAGAAGATGGCTGGCGGTGTTGGCCAGTCTGCTGATGATGGTGATGGCAGGGCAGGCTGTCGCGGCTGGCGACATCGATATCTTTGACGCCGCACGCGACGGCGACAATGCCGCGATTCGGAAATATGTTCAGCAGGGCGGTGATCTCTCGGTCACCAATTCCCGCAGCTATACCCCTTTCATTCTCGCGGCCTACTACGGGCATACCGACACCCTGGCGCTGCTGAAGTCTGCCGGAGCTGACGCCTGTGCACTCGATGAGAAGGGCAGCAATGCCTTCATGGGCGTGGCATTTCGCGGCTTTGACGAGACAGCCAGATGGCTGATCGCCAATACCGACTGTGATGTGAATCATCGCAATTACAGTGGCCAGACGGCGCTGATGATGGCGTCTCTGTTCGGCAATGAAGACATCATCAAGCTGTTGCTGCAGGCAGGTGCCGACCCCTCGATCCAAGATGCGCGTGGCAATACTGCGCAGTCATTGGCGGCGGCCCAGGGCCTGTCACGTATCGTGACATTGGTGAAGTTCAATATGTGAGGTCAGGCGTGACCAAGGGTGCCGGTGAAGCCTGTTCGGGGAATCTATCGGCTGACAACGCGCTTGGCTCACAGGCCCTTGGCGCCACCAACCCGACGTTCTATCGATTTCACGTTCCATCAATCTTGAGCTCTATCAATCTGACGTTCAGTAAAGTGCAAGTCTTGCAGATCTGACCAACCCAACCCAACGCAAAAGACGAGAAGTGACATCATGAAAGCCATGAAAGTACTGTGTGTGACAGCTGCGCTGTGTGCTGTGAGCAATGCGGCATTTGCCGACAATGGCGAAAGCGATATCCGTGTCCGTGAGGCATTGAGCGAGAGCCGTATCATGGGGCAGGCGCAGCCGGCCGAGCGCAGCACGCAAGTCTATGTGGAAAGCGGCATGAGCGTGGCGGCAGGCAGGGTGCAGCACGCCTTGAGTGAAGAAGGCAGCCGCGAACATGCTCGCAAGTGGGCCATTGAAGACAAGAATCACGCGACGGATTTCGTGAATGATGCCGGCAAGAGTGTCCCCGCCACCCGCATCGAACATGCCTTGAGCGAGAGCGCCTGACAGCCGATATCACCTCCGGGATGGAGTGTGCGTGACATCATGGTCGAGTCTTTCTGAGCGCTAGCTGCCAGCCAGCAATGATCAGTACGACACAATAACGTGAAGCCCGCCATTTGCGGAAAGACGCTTGACCATGACGATGTCATCTTGCTCCCGGAACCGGCAGGAACCCTTCAGCAAGGATTCTTGTTGAACCACGCGTTCAATCGCTGACGCCAGAATGTCTTCAATCGGCGTGATTCAGCGGATCAGAGTCCTTGCTCGAGCGCTCCTCGCGCCTATATCACTACCGACTG
>NZ_CFDJES010000199.1:0-1820 GCF_983723665.1 Cobetia sp.
TTGGTCTTGGGCAGCTCGTCGATGAAGACCACCTGACGCGGCACCTTGTAGCTGGCCAGTTCCTTGCGCGACCAGTCTCGCAGCGCATCCGCCTCGAGCTCTGCGCCGTCCTTGAGCACGACATACAGTTTGATCGCCTCACCACTGCGCTCATCCACCACCGAGACGGCGGCCGCCTCGAGCACGTCCGGGTGACGCACGATGACGTCCTCGACCTCATTGGGATACACGTTGAAGCCGGAGACGATGATCATGTCCTTCTTGCGATCGACGATGCGCATATAGCCATCGTCCTGGAAGACCGCGATATCCCCGGTGCGCAGGAAGCCATCGGCAGTGAAGCTGTCCTTGGTTGCCTGCTCACGCTGCCAATACCCCTTCATCACCTGCGGCCCCTTCACGCACAGCTCGCCCGGCTCCCCCATCGCGACCAGCGCACCCTCATCGTCATATAAGCGCACCTCGGTGGAGGGCATCGGCCGACCGATGGTGCCGAGCTGAATGGCATCCAGCGGGTTGAACGACACGATCGGCGAGGTCTCGGTCATGCCGTAGCCCTCGGAGATATCGCTGCCGGTGACCCGCTTCCACTCTTCTGCCGCCTTGCGCGTCAACGCCACGCCCCCTGAGGTGGTGATCTTGAGCTTCGAGAAGTCCAGTGCCTGGAAGCCGGGGTTGTTGCACAGCGCCACGAACAGCGTATTGAGACCGACGAACATCGTGAAGTCGTGCTTTTGCAGCGTCTTGACGAAGCCCGGGATATCGCGCGGATTGGGAATCAACAGGGTGTGATTGCCTTCACTGAGCATGCAGGCCAGATGAATGGTGAAAGCGTAGATGTGATAGAGCGGCAACGGCGCCACCAGCGTCTCGTGGCCGGGGTTCAAACCCTGCGTGAGGGCCATCTTGCCTTGCAGCATGTTGGCGAGCAGGTTGCGGTGAGTCAGCATCGCGCCCTTGGCGACCCCGGTGGTGCCGCCGGTGTACTGCAGCACAGCGACATCATCGAGTGCCAGTGTCGGCCGCTCCCAGCGCTCGGCCTTGCCCTGCGAAATGGCCGTGCGCAGCGGGATGGCGTCGGGCAGGTGATAGCTCGGCACCAGTTTCTTGACGTGCTTGACCACGGTGTTGATCAACAGCCGCTTGAAGGCCGGGTGCATGTCGCCCAACTCACAGACCAGCACGTACTCGAGGCCAGTGCGCTCCCGCACGCGTTCGACCTTGTCCGCCATGTTGGCCAGCACCACCAACGCCCGCGCGCCGGAATCATTGAACTGATGCTCCATCTCACGTTCGGTATACAGCGGATTAGTATTCACCAGCACCAGGCCTGCACGCAGCACGGCGAAGGCCACCACCGGAAACATCAGCGTATTGGGCAGCTGGATGGCGACCCGGTCGCCCGGCTTGAGGTCGGTCTCATGCTGGAACCAGTCCGCCAGCTGACGACTGGTGTCATCCAGCTCCGCAAACGTCAAGGTGCGGTCCATGCAGGTAAAGGCAGGACGCTCGCCATGCGCGGTGCAGGCCTTCTCCAGCATGTCCATCAGGGAGTCGTAGCCGCTGAAATCCACCTCCTGAGAAGACCGCAGGCATGACATGCCGCTCATGTCGCCTGCCGCTGGCCGTACTCTCGAAGCGTCGGCTGAGGCATCAGCCACGTGGGAAGGTTCTGTAGTGGAATCGGCAGTGGTATCGGTAGTGGACTTGCCTGACTCATCGGGTCGAGCCGCTAGGGGATCATGCATGGCGTTGCTCCTTGATCAGTACGTGGGGCGCTCGGCGTCACTGCCCCCGCTACCTTGTTGTTGTAGACGTCG
>NZ_CFDJES010000199.1:1920-3955 GCF_983723665.1 Cobetia sp.
GGTGAGATGCGTGGTGAGGCGCTGTCGGGACTCCGTCAGGTGGGTATCAGCCTGTGGGCTCTTCACTGTCGACAGCATAGCCGCAAACCGATGCTGCGCGCCGTTGGCGGAATCGATGGACCTGTCAGCATTGGAACATACGTACGTTTGATATTGCCTTGCGACCTTGGTGACATGCGCAGGCCTGCTCTGGAGCAGGGAAACAGCCCTGAGTCCAAGTAGGGAAACAGCCCTGAGCCCAAGGAGGTAAACAGCCCTGTCCCGAAAGCGAGAAACAACGAGGCCCCTGCCCAAGGGGCAGAGGCCTCATGTCTTGCACACCAAACGCATACGTCTGGCAAACGGCAACTCAAGAGAGGTCGCGGACCTCGTTCTCGATCATCTTGCGGATATGCTCCTCGTTCTCGATCATCGATTCGCCATCCTCGCGCAGCGATTTCAACAGTCCGATCATCATGGCGATCAGCACGAAGGTGAACGGCAAGGCGCCGGCGATCGAGGCAGCCTGCAGGGACTTGAGCCCCTGATCACCCCCCAGCAACAGCAGGATCAAGGTCACGGCGCCCAGCATCATGCCCCAGATGATGCGTTGCTGCACCGGAGGACGACGACCGAAGGCCAGCAGGCGCCCCAGTACCAGGGTGCCGGAATCCGCAGACGTGACGAAGAAGATGATCACCACGACCAGCGCGGCCACCTTGGCCACGGTCGCGGCGATGCCGGGTGTGAGCACATCGAACGAGTGGTAGAGGGTGCCGGCGTAGTCCCAGTTGGTGACCGCAGCCGTGTAGATGCCCATGTCGGCCCCGTACAGGGACTGATAGATCCCCGCCGAACCGATGACGCCGAACCAGACCAGCGCGACGATGGAAGGGATGACCATCACTCCGAGAATGAATTCACGGATGGTCCGGCCGCGCGAGATGCGGGCAATGAACATGCCGACGAAACCGGCCCAGGCGATCCACCAGCCCCAGTAGAAGATGGTCCAACCGCCCTGCCACACTTGCTCATCCGGCGTGCGCGCCGTCCACAGTGTCATCGAGACGCCATCGGTGAGGTAATCCCCGAGCGCGGTGATGGAGCTCGCGATCAGATAGTTGGCGTCGCTCACCAGCAGGAAGTAGGCCAGGATGCCGAGGCAGACCCAGGTATTGAAGGTGGAAAGCAGCTTGATGCCGCGTGCCACGCCGCTGGTCGCTGACAGGGTAGCGATGACGCTGATCAACACGATGGAGACCACGGTCACCATGCGCGATTTCTCTTCGATGAGGCCCAGTGACATCAGGCCGGAGCCGATCTGCTCGACGCCCAGACCGAGCGTGGTGGCGATGCCGAAAATGGTACCGAACACGGTCAGGATATCGACGGTGTGCCCGATGGGCCCGTAGATCCGGTTGCCGATCAGCGGATAGAGGGCCGAGCGCATCGAGAGCGGCAGACCCTTGCGGAAGGCGAAATAGGCCAGTGACAGCCCGACGATGGCATACATGGCCCAGGCGATCGTGCCCCAGTGGAAGACGGTGAGCTTGATGCCACCGGCGGCCGCTTCCGCGACGCGGCTGTCAGGCACCGGGAAGCCTTCGTCCCCCGGCATGAGACCACTCGCCAGGGCGGCCTGCTTGGCCTCGAAGAAGGCGGCGACGGCCGCCTTGACGTCAGCACTCAGAAACGGATTGCCGCCGCTCCAGTCACTCGCGAAATGGATCATGGGCTCGGACATCGAGAAGAACAGCATGCCCGCGCCGGTCCCGCAGCCGAACAGCATCGAGAACCAGGCAAAGTTGCTGAACTCGGGACGCTCATCGTCGCGCCCCAGCCGAATCTTGCCGACACGCGAACACATCACGTAAAGACAGACCACGAAGGTCGAGAACATCACCAGCACGTAGTACCAACCCAGGGTGCTCTCTATCCAGGCCTTGATGCCCAGAAACTGGTCGCTGGCCGTCTTGCCCAGCAGAATCGCATAGAGAATGAAGAACACGGTCATGGTGATCGCGGTGATACCGAGCGTCGAGTTGAGTCCCTTCAG
>NZ_CFDJES010000200.1:0-1435 GCF_983723665.1 Cobetia sp.
CTGCTGGTCCAGCATCGAGGTCATCATCTCTTGCTGCTGGGAGCCGGTCAGCGCTGAGTTCTCGGTCGCCGAGCGCATCTGCTTGAGCATCATGTTGAGCATCAAGGCCTCGAATTGGCGCGCACTCTCCTCCAGCGCCTCCTGCTGACGCTCGCCGCCACTGCTGGCCGCCCCCTTGAGACTCGCCAGACCCTGGGTATCGAAGGCCAGACGACCGGCATCCACGTTGGCACCGCTACCAAGCACACTCATCAGATCACCTCGAGATCAGCACGCAGCGCACCGGCTGCCTTGAGCGCTTCCAGAATCGAGACCAGGTCCTGCGGCGTGGCGCCCAGCGCATTCAGGCCATCGACGACCTCCTGCAGACTGGCAGTCCCCTCGACCATGCGCAGCGCACCGCCCTGCTGATTCACGCTGATATCGGGGTCGTTGACCACTGCCGTCTGCCCCTGGGACAGCGGCGCAGGCTGGCTGATCACCGGATTGGCGTCGATCACCACCGACAGGTTGCCGTGGGTGACCGCGGCGCGCGCCAGGCGCACTTCGGAGTTCATCACCACCGAGCCGGTCCGCGCATTGACCACCACACGCGCACGCGGCACGCCCAGGGCGACCTCGATGTTCTCGAGTCTGGCGATGAACCCGACACGCTGACTGAGGTCACGCGGCGCCTGCACCACGATATCGCGGCTGCTGAGCGGCGAGGCCAGCGAGCCGCCGAAGTTGCGATTGATGGCGCTGGCGACGTTCTGGGCATGATTGAAATCGCCCTCGAACAGGTCGAGATGGATCACGCCATTCTCATCCCCGAGACGCGTCGGCACGCCGCGCTCCACCGTCGCGCCACTGGGAATGCGCCCGGCCGTGAGCTGGTTGACCTGCACGCTGGAACCGCCGGCCGAGGCACCGGCGCCACCGATGATCAGATTGCCCTGCGCCAGCGCGTAGACCTGGCCATCCACGCCCTTGAGCGGCGTCATCAACAGGGTGCCACCGCGCAGACTCTTGGCATTGCCCAGCGACGACACCACGACATCGATGGGCTGACCGGAGCTTGCGAAGGCCGGCAGGCTGGCGGTGACCATGACCGCCGCCACGTTCTTGAGCTGCATGTTGGTGCCCGACGGCACCGTCACGCCCAGCTGGGAGAGCATGTTGGTCAGACTCTGGCCGGTGAACGGCGCCTGGGTGGTCTGGTCCCCACTGCCATCCAGCCCCACCACCAGGCCGTAGCCGACCAGCGGGTTGTCGCGCACGCCGCGCACCTGGGCGAGGTCCTTGATGCGATCGGCCTGCGCCGACTGCAGCGTCAAGGTCAGGCAGCTCACCAGCATCAGGCAGGCGGCCAGCGCAGCGCGCCAGCGGGGACAAGGGAGCATCTCAGGCATCGGATAGCGACTCATGATGGGACAGCGTGGTGAGAAATCGGGAC
>NZ_CFDJES010000200.1:1535-3916 GCF_983723665.1 Cobetia sp.
AGGCTCAGAACGGCGCCAGATTGAGGAAGAAGCGCTGCATCCAGCCCATGTTCTGTGCCTCATTGATATAGCCATCACCGACATATTCGATGCGTGCACTGGCCACCTGGGTGGACTGCACCGTATTGGCCGAGGAAATCGTGCGCGGATTGACCACTCCGGAGAAGCGAATCGACTCGGTGCCTTGATTGATCGCGATGCGCTTCTCGCCGCGCACCTCCAGATTGCCGTTGGGTTGCACCTGACTGACCGTCACGGTGATGGTGCCGGTGAAACTGTTGTTGGCATTCGAGCCACCACTGCCGGTGAAGTCATTCTCGCCCTCGATATCGGCATCGGTGCCATCCAGCAGCCCTGTCATGAAATCGGGGATGGCGGTCAGCGAGAAACCGAGGCTGCCGTCGCGGCTGGCATTGCTGGCCGAGCTCTTGCTGGCGCTGACATTCTCGTCGAGCAGGATGGTGATGATGTCACCGATGGCACGCGGGCGGCGATCCTCGAACAGCGGCTGGTTGCCATACAGCGGCTGGAAGATGGCGCCATTGGCCATCGGTTCCGGGCGCGGCTGCATCGTCGATTCCATTGGCGTGGTATCGACCAGCGGCTCGCTGGGGGTATGGGCACACCCGGCGCCTACCAGCGTCATGGTCAGCAGCGCCAATCCGGCCAGCGCGCGGCGCATGCGACGCCAGCCAGGCAACGCCAATCCGGGCATCGCCAAGCCAATCTGGCGTGGGCAAACAGCTGACAGGGATGGCAGCGCCACCACCGGGAGATCACGCGAAAGCGACATGCGACAACCCTTACATCTGGACCAGACGCTCCAGCATCTGATCGGTGGTGGTCACGGCCTTGGAATTGATCTCGTAGGCACGCTGGTTCTGGATCATGCCCACCATCTCTTCCACCACGTTGACGTTGGAGGTCTCGACGAAGCCCTGATAGAGAGTGCCCGCACCATTGAAGCCCGGCACGTTGTCACTGCGCGGCCCCGAGGCATCGGTCTCGGAATACAGATTCTCGCCACGACTGAACAGGCCCGTCGGGTTGATGAAGGTGGACAGCTGCAGCTGACCGACCTCGGTGCTGTTGGTGGAACCGGGCTGGGTGACGCTGACCACGCCATCGGAGGCGATATCGACACTCAGGGCATTGGCCGGAATGACGATCGCCGGGTCCAGCGGGTAGCCACTGGCGGTGACCATCTGGCCGGTACTGTCGAGCTGGAAGGAGCCATCGCGGGTATAGGCATTGGTGCCATCCGGCAGCATCACCGCGAAGAAGCCCTGACCATTGATCGCGACATCCTTGGAGTTCTCGGTCTGCTCCAGATTGCCCTGGATGTGCAGACGCTCGGTGGCCACGGTGCGCACCCCGGTGCCCACCTGCAGCCCCGAAGGCAGCTCGGTGGTGGCAGAGGAGGCAGCGCCGGGCTGGCGCATGTTCTGGTAGAGCAGATCTTCAAACACCGCGCGCGACTGCTTGAAACCATTGGTCGAGACGTTGGCCAGGTTGTTGGCCGTGACGTCCATCTGCATCTGCTGAGCTTCAAGGCCGCTCTTGGCTGTCCATAGGGCACGAATCATCAGGGGGCTCCGCCGTGATTACGGGGTCAGTCGGTACCAAGCAGGCTGTTGCCACGCTCGGCCATGCGCTCTGCCGTATCGATGCTCTTCATCTGCATCTCGAAACTGCGCGCGTTGTTGATCATGGCGACCATCGCGTCGGTCGCCGAGACGTTGCTGCTCTCCAGGGCGCCGGAGACGACCCGCACCAGCGGGTCGGCAACCAGCGGTGGCGCGGCCTCCCCCGCCGCAGTCGGCGGCTGACGGAAATAGCCGTCCTCGCCGCGCACAAGCGCCGGGCTGCCGGGAATGGCCTCGGGATTGACCAGCTTGAGCTGGGCCTGCAGCACCATGGTGTCAGGTGCATCCGCCGCCGAGCGCGCACTCACGCTGCCATCGGCGGAGATATGCACGATGGCGTTGAGCGGCAGCTCGATCGGCCCGCCATCGCCCATTACCGGCAAGCCGCCGGAGGTCAGGACACCATCGGCATCGATCTGCAGCGCGCCGTTGCGGGTGTAGAGCTCCTCGCCATTCGCGCCCTGCACGGCCAGCATGCCGGGGCCGTCCAGCGCGACATCCAGCGCGCGATCCGTGGTCTGGATCGTGCCCTGGGCCATCGAGGCCCCCGCGGTGGTCAGCTGACTGGAGACGCGTGTCGCCAGCCCTTCGCCCTGCACATCCACCGCCCGCGACAGCGTCAGCATCTCGCGAAAGCCGGTGGTCGAGAGGTTGGCCAGGTTATGACTGGCGACATCCTGAGCCGCCAGGCTGCGCTGGGCGCCGCTCATGGCGGTGTAGAGCATTCTGTCCATC
>NZ_CFDJES010000201.1:0-3908 GCF_983723665.1 Cobetia sp.
GCACAACCTTGCCAAGGTTGGGGTCGCGAGTTCGAATCTCGTTTCCCGCTCCAGTCGAATGTGACGTTGCAAGCTGAAGCATGACATAGCAGTACGCCATCGCCTGACAGACACGATCATCGTGTTACGTCACTGGCGATTTTTTTGTGCCTGAAATTCCTCTCCACCCTGTTCTGCGCCGCTCTCTGGTGCTGTCCCCGCGTGATTTTCTCCCTCTGCTTGTTTCCCGTGGCGCACTAATGCCTTTCTGCCGTGTGTCTGATGTGGCAGCGCCGAATGCGTTACCATGCGCATCCAATATCTTGCGTCTGATTTTCATGTCCGCGGACGGCGAAACGGTGCCATCACTGTTGCGCAATTGTTCTCAGATGCGTCTTTTCTGCTGTGCTGGCTGACAGCGTCAATCGATTACAGGTGTCCGATGTCACGACCTGCCTTGTCTATCCGTGGCCTGACCAAGGTCTACGGCAACGGTTTTGAGGCGCTCAAGGGGATTGATCTTGACGTTCCCGAGGGCGATTTCTTCGCGCTGCTGGGCCCCAATGGGGCCGGCAAGTCCACGACCCTCGGCGTGGTGAGTTCGCTGGTGCAGAAGACCGCAGGCAAGGTCGAGATCTACGGAATCGATATCGACAAGGACTTCTCGAAGGCCAAGTATCACCTCGGTGTCGTGCCGCAGGAGTTCAACTTCAATCAGTTCGAGAAGGTGCAGGATATCGTGATGACCCAGGCGGGTTATTACGGCATGCCGATGAAGGAAGCGCGCCCGCGTGCCGAGCGTCTGCTCAGGGACCTCGGGCTGTGGGACAAGCGCGACACCCCGTCACGCATGCTGTCCGGTGGCATGAAGCGTCGTCTGATGATTGCCCGTGCGCTGATTCACAAGCCGCGTCTGTTGATTCTCGATGAGCCGACGGCCGGTGTGGATATCGAATTGCGCCGCTCGATGTGGGAGTTCATGCGCCGCATCAATCGGGAGGAGGGCACCACCATCATCCTCACCACGCATTACCTGGAAGAGGCCGAGAGCCTGTGCCGCAACATCGCCATCATCAATCATGGCGAGATCGTGCATAACACCAGCATGCGTGAGCTGCTCAAGGAGCTGGATGCGGAAACCTTCCTGCTCGACATTCGTGAGCCGCTGACCAAGGCGCCGGTGATTGCCGGGTTCGAGGTCTCCTTGAGTGACCCTCAGCAGCTGGCGCTCGCCGTGCGCAAGGGCCAGTCGATCAATACCGCCTTCGCGGCGCTGGATCGCGCTGGCATCACCGTGGTGTCGATGCGCAATCGTGCCAATCGTCTCGAGGAGCTGTTCGTCGACCTGGTCGAGCGTTCCAACGCCGAAAGCGGTATCGCCTCCAATGTTGCCAAGGAGATCACGCAGTGAACCCCCGTCAGCTATGGGTGGCTCTGGTCACCATCGTCGTCAAGGAAGTCCGTCGTTTCACGCGCATCTGGCCGCAGACGCTGTTGCCGCCTTCCATCACCATGACGCTCTATTTCGTCATCTTCGGCAATCTCATCGGCTCGCGCATCGGCACCATGGATGGCATCAGCTACATGGATTACATCGTGCCGGGGCTGATCATGATGTCGGTGATCACCAACTCGTATTCCAACGTGGCTTCGTCATTCTTCTCCAACAAGTTCCAGCGCAGCATCGAGGAGCTGATGGTCTCGCCGCTGCCCTCGTGGATCATCCTGCTCGGCTACATCATCGGTGGCGCCGTGCGCGGGCTGGGGGTCGGCATCATCGTGACCGCCGTGGCCTTCCTGTTCACGGACCTCGATATCCATCACCCCTTCCTGACCATCATGGTCGTGGTGCTGACGGCGCTGCTGTTCTCCATCGGTGGCTTCATCAATGCGCTGTTCGCGCGCAAGTTCGATGACATCTCGATCATTCCGACCTTCGTGCTCACGCCGCTGACCTACCTGGGTGGCGTCTTCTATTCCATCCACATGCTGCCGGAATTCTGGCAGACGGTGTCGCTGGCCAACCCGATCCTCTACATGGTCAACACCTTCCGCTACGGCATTCTGGGCGTCTCGGACATCAGCGTCGGCCCGGCGATGGCCGCCATCGTGGCCTTCATCATCGGCCTGTTCGCCTTCGCGCTGTGGCTGCTGGAGCGTGGCAAGGGCATCCGCAGCTGAAGATGTCGCCCAGACGATGATGGTAAGATGCGCGCTATCGCGCCAGTGCATGCAACGCCGACTTCTGCCGGCGTTCTGCTGTCTGCGCCCCCTGATATCGATGCTTTATTGGCCTATTTCACTGGAGTGCTGTCATGGCTCACCCCACTGCCGTCAACGTGCCCGACGAGGCGCGCCCCGAGACCCTCAAGGATGCCCCGCTCGGGCGAGAGTCCGCCTATCCCGAGCACTACGATGCCAGCCTGCTGTTCCCCATCGCGCGGGCGGCCAACCGTGGCCCCATCGGCATCGATGACGCGGCGCTGCCGTTCGTCGGTGAGGATGAGTGGCACGCCTTTGAAGTCTCCTGGCTGGATGAGGCCGGCAAGCCGTGGGTACGCGTGGCCCGTTTTCGCCTGCCGGCAGCCTCGCCGAACCTGATCGAATCCAAGTCCTGGAAGCTCTATCTCAACAGTCTCAATCAGAGCCGTTTCCCCGATCAGGCAGCGGTGCAGGCAACGCTGGAGCGTGACCTCGCCGCCGCGGCCGGGGCGCCGGTCGAGGTGTGCCTGCTGGAGCTGGACGATAGCGAGCTGGACGTCGGGCGTCTGCCGGGGGAGTGCCTCGATGACTTGCCGATCAGCGTCGAGCACTACACGCCGTCGCCGGAGCTGCTCAGCGCCGATGACGCCGACATCGTCAGCGAAGACCTGCACAGCCACCTGCTCAAGTCCAACTGCCCGGTCACCGGCCAGCCGGACTGGGGCAGTGTGTGGATCCGTTATCGCGGCCCGCGTATCGACCGCGAGCGCCTGCTGGCCTATCTGATCAGCTATCGCCAGCACCAGGATTTCCATGAGCACTGCGTCGAGCACCTGTTCGTCGACCTGATGGCGCGCGTGAAGCCTGAGTCTCTGCTGGTGATGGCGCGCTACGTGCGGCGTGGCGGCCTGGATATCAGCCCGTGGCGAGCCACGGCGGATCTCGAGGCCGAGGCCCGCGCCAGTCTGCCGCTGCGTCTCTCCCGGCAGTAGTCGTCTCTGTCACCTCGCCAACCAGATAGCGCCTTGCCAATCAGGTAGCGCCTTGCCAATCAGGTAGATAGCAGCGAGTGATGAGACGGCGTACCGGCGACATGCTAGTGTGAGAATCATTCTTATCTTAAGTCTGTGACAGGAGAGACGATGGACGCGCTGACGTTACTGCATGAACGCAATTCCATGGGCAAGTTGATGGCGCCGGCCCCGAGCGCTGAGCAGATGGAGGCCATCTACCAGGCCGCCCTGCGCGCGCCGGACCACGCCGAGCTGACGCCCTGGCGCTTCATCGAATTCACGGGTGGCGGGCTTGAGCGCCTTGGCGAGCTGTTCGCCGAGGCGGAGCGCAACAAGTCGCCGGCCGGTGACGAGGCCGCCCAGGCCGCTGCCAGCAAGAAGCCGCTGCGTGCGCCGATGGTGATCGCGGTGATCGCCAGGGTCACGCCGGACCACCCCAAGGTGCCGCGTGTCGAGCAGGTGGTCAGTGCCGGCTGTGCCGCTCACGCCATGCTGTATGCCGCTCAGGCCCAGGGGCTCGGTGGTATGTGGCGCACCGGTGGCTACGCCTTTGACCCTATCGTGCACGCAGGGCTGGGCATGGGCGAGCAGGATGAGCTGGTCGGCTTCCTCTATCTCGGCACCCCGGGCGGACGCCTCAAGCCATTGCCGAACCGCAACAGTGCCGACTTCGTCGAACGCTGGCAGTGAAACGCTGAATGAGCGAGGCCCTTG
>NZ_CFDJES010000202.1:0-1776 GCF_983723665.1 Cobetia sp.
CAAGCTTGCGGCATCAATCACGACAGGATCTGGCCATGTTCGATTTCAAGGAAGTGGAAGCCTTCGTGTGGATCACGCGCCTGGGGTCGTTCCGACTGGCCGCCCAGCACCTGCATCTGACCCAGCCCTCGATTTCCGAACGCATCAACAAGCTGGAAACCACGCTGGAGACCCGCCTGCTGGAGCGCACTCGCCGACCGGTACAGCCGACGCTCAAGGGGCGCGAATTCTATCGCCACGCCGAGGCGTTGCTGGAAGCGCGCCAGAAAGCGCTATCCATGATGGAGTTGAATACGCCCTTCCAGGGCGTGCTGCGACTGGGCGTCGTCGAGACCGTCGCGCATAGCTGGCTGCCCGGCTTTCTGGCCGAACTGGCGCGCCGCTATCCGGACCTCACGCTGGAACTCGAGGTCGACAGCTCCCCGGGACTTGCCGCCATGCTTACCGCCGGCGATATCGACCTCGCCTTTCTGATGGGGCCGGTGACGGCAGAGAGCGTGCTCAATCGTTTTCTCTGCAACTACACGATGGGCTTCGTGATCAGTCCCGCGCTGGGCTTCACCGAAGACAATTTCTCGTTGCGGCGCCTGAATTCTCTGCCGCTGATCTCGTTTGCCCGCAACAGCCGACCCCACCATGAGCTCGGCTCCATGCTGCATCAGATGGGGCTGGATGACGTGAAGCTTCATTGTTCAAGCTCGCTGTGGACCATCGTGCGCATGACGCTGGATGGCCTGGGCGTCGGCGCCATCCCGCCACGCATCGTCGCCGAGGAAATCCGCCAGGGCACCCTGCTCAGCCTGCCCTGCGACCTGCCCGAACTGACCTTCACCGCCTCCTGGCCGACCCATATGGAAAGCGCCCTCGCCGAAGGCGTGTGTGAACTCGCCATCGAGATCGCCCGCCAGGATCAGGAGGCGCATTCACGAATCGCCTGATCTTATCGGGCTTTCATACCCTGCATAGCGTCCCTTTCGGCCATGATGTTTCTACTGACCCGCGCCACATGAAAGGAATTTCCGATGGCTTAACTCGATAAAAATCGATTGGATTTATCTGAGTGCGCTTCTTATGGTGAAGACAGACAACAACAACTTCACAAGAAGCTCCAACGATGCCCCAGACACTTCTCAGTGCCGCGTCGTCCCCCCGCGAGGCGCGCGAGCAGATCCGCAGCGGTCATTGGGCCAGCCACACCAGCGGTATCGCTGCCGGCTACGCCCAGACCAACCTGATCATCCTGCCAGCCGAGGCTGCCGGCGAATTCCTGCAATTCTGCCAGGCCAACCCCAAGGCCTGCCCGTTGCTGGATGTCACGGCCGTCGGTTCTCCCGCCCCGACAGGGCTCGGTGAGAACATCGACCTGCGCCACGACCTGCCGGCCTACCACATCTATCGTCACGGCAAGCTTGAGGAAACGCGCGAGGATATCGCCGCCCTGTGGCAGGACGATTTCGTGGCGTTTTCCATCGGCTGCTCGTTCTCGTTCGAAGAGGCACTGCTCAACGAGGGTGTCGAGGTTCGCCATGCGCGCCTGAAGCGCAACGTGCCGATGTATCGCACCAATATCCCGCTGATCAGTGCCGGTCGTTTCCACGGCAACCTGGTGGTATCCCTGCGCCCGATGTCGGCGGCGCACGCCATTCGCGCGATCCAGATCACCACCGACATGCCTCGTGTGCACGGTGCGCCCGTCCATCTGGGCGACCCCGCCTTGATCGGTATTTCCGATATCGAAAGCCCCGACTTCGGCGATGCGCCTACGCTTGAGACAGG
>NZ_CFDJES010000202.1:1876-3902 GCF_983723665.1 Cobetia sp.
CGCCGCCGGTAGCGCCAATGCTGCCGACACCCTCAACGTGGTAGGCAGCTGGAGCAGCCTGGAGCTCAACCGTCAGTTCGAGAAGCCGTTCTGGAGCGAGACCCTCCCGGCCGCCAGCAGCGGTGAACTCAGCACCCAGGTGACCACCTTCGACCAGATGGGTATCCCCGGCTCTGACGTCTATCGCTACCTAGGCGATGGTGTCTTCGATGTCGGCATGACCGTGGCCGACTACACCGTGTCCGATGCGCCGGAACTCGAAGGGCTGGATCTGCCGATGATGGCCCCCACTGCCGAGGAAGCGCAGCAGGTCGCCGAGGCCTTCCGCCCCCTGGCGGAGTCCACCATGAACAAGCGCTTCAACAGCCACGTGCTGGCCATCGTGCCGTATCCGGCCCAGGTGCTGTTCTGCAACACCCCGATCGAAGGGCTCGATGACCTGCAGGACAAGAAGGTGCGTGCCAGCGGCCGCTCCACCGGTGAGTTCATCGAGGCGCTGGGCGCACAGAGCCTCAACATCGCCTTCAACGAGGTGCCCGGTTCCCTGGAGCGTGGCGTCATCGACTGCGCCGTCACCGGTTCGCTCTCCGGCTACAGCGCCGGCTGGCATGAAGTGTCCAGCCACCTGATGCCGCTGCCGCTGGGTGGCTGGGATTACGTGATCACCGCCATCAATCAGGACAAGTGGCAGGGCCTGGGCGCCGAGACCCAGACCCTGATCCAGCAGCAGGTGGATAGCGAGTTCACCGCACCGGTGTGGGAAAACGCGCGTGGCGAGACCGCGCGTGGCGTGGCCTGCCTGACCGGCGAAGGCGATTGCCCGCTGGGCAAGAGCGCCGACATGACGCTGGTCGACTTCAGCGATGACGACGCCAAGCGCGCACGTGCGGCGCTCGAAGACACCGTCCTGCCTGCCTGGGCGGCGCGTGTCGATGCCGAGACCCGCAAGACCTGGAACGAGAGCGTCGGCAAGGTCGTCGGCCTGACCGCTAGCGCGGAGTGATCCAGCGGCACCTGCTCACCGAAGCCTGTTCGCGAGCAGGTGCCGATAGCCCCGCCCTGTCCCGACGTGGCAGACATGTTCCCCAGAGACGTAGCGCCGAACGACTCGCGCCTGTGTATTCAAGCGCAAGCTTTCAAAAGCAGACTTTCTCGAGAAAGCGGCCTTCGTTCAGCGCCCCAGCAGGACCCGACTCATGAACTCCTTCCTTCACGCACTCGATGTCCTCGTGTCGCTGACACGCGCGATATCACGCCATGCCGCACGCCTGATGGGCCTGTTGCTGCTGGCTGTCGTGGTCTTCATCGGCGCCGAAATCCTGATGCGCCAACTGTTCAATCATCCGCTGCCCGGCGTGCACGAATATGCCGGGTATGTGCTGGCGATGCTCTCGGCGTGGGGCCTTTCCCACACCCTGATGGAGCGCGCCCACATCCGTATCGATGTCGTGCACGGCAAGCTGCCGGCCTTCTCGCGCCACACCCTGGATATCCTCGCGATGCTGGCGCTGAACCTGGTGGCCTGGGTGATTCTGATCAATGCCTGGCCGGTGCTCGGCAAGTCGTTGAGCAATGGTTCCACCGCCAACACCCCGCTGGCGACACCGCTGTGGATTCCGCAGCTGCTGTGGCTGTCCGGTTATGCCTGGTTCGCGATCACCACCAGCGTGCTGGGACTGCGCGTTCTCGTTGCCGCCTGTCTGCGTGATACCACCACGCTCGAGACACTGGCCGGCCCCGATCACGGAGAAAGCGAAGGGGCTCTGGCCCAGGCTGCCTCCACGACCAAGGAGACTCGCTGATGTTGGGCTTTCTTTCGGTGGGTATCCTCACCCTGCTGCTGGCCGGCATTCCCGTTGCAGTCACCCTCTTCCTGCTCGCCTTCGGGATCGACCAGTTCTATTCCTTCTTCCCGCTGACCAAGGCGCTGGGCCAGAACCTGTGGTCTGCCGCGGACTCCTTCCTGCTGATCGCGATTCCGCTGTTCGTGCTGATGGGCGAGATCATCGTGCGCGCCGGCATCGCC
>NZ_CFDJES010000203.1:0-3881 GCF_983723665.1 Cobetia sp.
ACTCAGGGCGTCACCTCCAGCCCCGAGGTGTCCTGCGCCGGTTGGTGGCTGCCATACAGCGCCAGATGCCCGCTCAGGGCAGTATCGATGTGATAACTGGCCCCGTAACGGCGCGCGTTGCGGGCGAAGGCACGCCGCAATTCAGCATCCCCCACCAATCGCCCCAACGCCTCGGCGTAGCGCTCAGGCGTGTGCTGGTCGACCACCAGGCCGTTGCCGACCCGATGCACCACCTCGGCACAGCCGCCGACATCGGTGACCAGCACCGGCAGGCCACTGAGCGTCGCCTCCAGCAGCGAGATCGGCAGCCCTTCCCAGGCGGATGACATGATGAAGGCATCGGCGCTGGCCAGCAGCCCCGCCACATCCGAGATATTGCCCAGCAAGCTGACCTCATCATCGAGCCCGAGCGCCTCGATCTGCGCCATCAGCTGTGCCTTGTGCGGGCCCTCACCGGCGATCCTGAGCGTGAACGCCAAGCCCTGCGCCTTGAGTCTGGCGCAGCTTTCCAGCATCAGGGGGTATTGCTTGGCATCGGTCAGACGACCGATCGCCGCCAGCTGTACCGGGGCCTGCTGATTCGCCTCCCGCCAACCACTGGCCTTGAGACGCGCGCCGGAGACGGCGTTGTCGATCTGCACCACCGGACGCGCCGCAATCGGCGCCAGCTTGTCGGTGCAGGCGCGACAGATACCGACGTAGGCCGTCACGCGACGATCAAACAGCCGGAACATCCAGGCCGGCGCGCCCAGCTCGATGCTGTGCACCGTCATCATCACCGGCAACTGGCGCGGCAACCCAAAGGCGAACATCAATGCGTAATACAGGTGGCAGTGCACCACATCCGGCGCGAAGCGCGTCACTTCCCTGCGCAGCCTCGTCGCGCCTCGCCACGGGCGGCGGCGTGTCTCGATGCCCAGAAACGAGTAGCTGACATTGCCGGCACTCAGCTGGCTCAGAAAGCGATGCTCGTATTCGAGGTCACGGCCACATTCCGCGGCGGTTTCCAGAAAGGTGATATGCACACTGTGGCCAGCGGCCACCATCGCCAGACTCAGGTCCTTGACGTAGACCTCGGCGCCGCCAGAGGCGGGAGTCGAGATGACATGCATGATTCTCACGGCGATAGCCTCCTGCTGTCGTTCATGAAAAAAGTGAGGGCGGCTGCCCTCACTTGTCTGTCCACTGGCTGTCTTGCCTTGCTTACCACCCTCATCCAGGCGGTCGTCATGCCGATCAGATCACCTTCAACAGCGCCGGGGCTTCCAGGCCCTCAAGCAGCGTGCGCCAGCTGGCCTCGACGGTATTGCGCGAGAAGCGGTCCAGGCCGTAATCCACATTGGCGCGCAACCTGTCGAGCACCGCCTCATCCCCCAGCACCTCATCAAGCTGACGGGTCATGGCTTCCACATCGCCCTGCGCGACCAGATAGCCATTGACGCCATGCTTGATGATCTCGCCCGGCCCGGCCGGACACGCGAAGCTGACACAGGGCACGCCACAGCTCAGCGCCTCGACCAGCACCAGGCCAAAGCCCTCGAAGCGCGACGAGAGCACGAACAGGTCCGCCGCGGCGTATTCGCGCCGAATGTCCCGGCATTGGCCCGGCATCTGCAGCTGATGGGTGATCTTCAGTCGCTCGGCCTGCGCCATCAGGGCGCCACGCTCTGCACCCTCGCCGACGATGCGCAAGACCCAGCCATCACGGGTCGCCTCAGGCAACGCCGCCCAGGCCTCAAGCAGCAGATCGAAGCCCTTCTGCGGCTCGAGGCGGCCGACGGCCACCGCCACCCTGGGCGACCTGGCGTCTCGCAAGTCCGCCACCTGCTCAGCACTGCTCTCACGGCTCTGATGCGCCTGACGCTCGGCAACGACATGCTCCAGCGGATTGAGGTTGGGGACCACGCTGAGTCGCTCGCGCGCGGCTGGATGCAGACGCTCCCAGTAGTGGCGGTCTTCATGCGACAGCACCACGATGCGGTCGGCGCGATGCGCCGCCAGACGCCGCGCCGTATCACGGCGAGCAATGCCGAGATCCGAGGTGGCATTGAAGTGCTCCCAGCACAGATAGCGCGTGCGGCGACAGAGCAGCGTCGGCAGCAGGAAGGGCAGGAAGCCGATGCTCTCGACCACCACCACCACGTCCGGGCGCTTGCGCAGCACCACCCACAGCAGACGCAGGAACAACCACAGGCCACGCACGGCGCCCAGATGCGAGCGCTCGGGATAGAGTGATTCGTGCACGATATCGTCATGCAGCGGATAGGGACTCTCCGCCGGGCCATATTCGCTGAGTATCTCGACCTGATAATCGCCACTGGCGGCCAGCATGTTGGCGGTATCGGCGCAGGCACGTTCGGTGCCGCCGGTGCGTGACTGGGCACCTGTATAGAACAGGATATGTTTATCAGTACTCATGAGGCGTATTGGCTCCGGCGGACAAGTTGCCGGGACAATGCCGGGCTCACTGCATAGCTCATCAACAGCGCCTGCTCCTTCAGCGAGAGCTGGCGCAGAGATGACCAGGACGCTTGTCGCACCTGATCGAGCACGACCTTGCGCACCCGCGAATCATCCGCCGTCTTGTTGATCGCCTGGCGCATGATGAAGCTGACGCCGACGAACCGCAGGCCGCGGATTTCCAGCAGGGCCATGCCGTGCGTCGCGGCGAAATGCTCACGATAATGCTCCGCGAAGACCCGCCAGCTGCGGTGGAACTTGTCCAGCTCCTGGTTGCTGAACGGCTTGCGCGTCAGAGAGCCGTCACTGCGCTTGTCGAAGTAATACAGCACCTCGGGCAGATACAGCACGCGCTCTGCGCGTCCGAACAGATCCAGGTTATAGAGGCCATCCTGCGATACGGGCAGATCAGGGAAGCTCAGCGAGCAGGCCAGGTCAGCGCGGATCGCCTTGCCCCAGGGAGACGACACGATGGTGTCATGCATGAAGTCACGAAAGGCCCGGGCCAGCGGGCGCTCCTCGGCCTGCTGGCAGAATGCCAGGCTGTCGTGATCGCCCTTGGGGCCTTGCAGGCAGTAGCGGAAGACCACCGCCTCGGGCGAGTCGAACGCCTCGATGCGGGCCTGCAGAATATCCAGCGCGCCAGGCGCGAAATGATCATCAGCGTCACAGAACAGCACATAGCGGCCGCTGACCAGGCTCAGACCATGATTGCGCGTGCCACCCGGCCCCATGTTGTGAGGGTTGCGGCGCAGAACCAGCCGCCCGGGGATGTCAGGCGTCTCGCCGGGCGGCGTGGACATTGAGGATTGCTGCTCCATTTGCTGCTGCGCCTGTCGCTCAGCCCACAGGAACCCATCATCCGTCGAGCAATCATCAATGATGATGTGTTCATAGGATGCTTGGTTGTCACGCAAGCTGTTGATACAGCGCGCAAGACCATCCCCTGAATTGTGATTTGGCGTCACGATGGAAAAGTAAGGCGACTTCCCTGTATAGCGTTCCATGCCCTGCCTTCTTTATTGTTCACTGTCATTGACCAGCACAGCCGACCAGCGCCCTCGAAGCAGAGCACACACTGCACTGAAGAGTGGGTCAGTTCTTGCGACTGACTTTTATTCGCAATTTCTTATATTTTAGTGCTTGAGTCCCGTTCATCCGCCAGAAGCTGATCCTGGACTGAAGATGACAGGTGAGCGACGTCACCCTGAGGAGTGGACACTGGAGGGATGTCCGCTCGTGAGAAAGGTAGTGGCAGAAAGTGGCAGCAAATGGCGACACTTCCTGCCCCGCCGTTGACCACAGACTAATAATCCCCCCCAGCCCAAACAAGCTGCGCTGTCGCCAAAAGCCGAAATCATGAGCGTTTATGCGCCAATCCTCCGGCAACTCATGCCAGATACTGAGAATCAGTGACTACT
>NZ_CFDJES010000204.1:0-3810 GCF_983723665.1 Cobetia sp.
AGTCGAACGGGCTCGGCGCCGACCCATCACCCTTGTAGCGGATGGGCTGATCGGTGATGACCGTGAAGTCGTCGAATTTCGCCTCGAGCCTCAGGTTGTCGAGAAAGTTGACCTTGATTTCCATGAACGATGCACCGCTGTGAAGAGTGTGGGCGCCAGCACGCCAGTCTGACGGCTACGCGATGGCCGCCATTATCCAGATTTTGGGGGCCTGCGTCGCGGGTGAGGCGAAAAGCGAAAACGCCGTGACTTCCTTGACGGTAGGGAGATTGTCACCTATTGGTTAATTTATACGCATAAATACAATAATTGATGCTTTGCCATGCTCGGTTCCCTGCCATCGACACGACAGGTCACAACCCGCCCCACCAACCACAATAAAGGGGAATGCAATGAGAAAGCGCTTCACGACCCGCAAGGTCGCCATCTACGGCAGCATGCTGCTGGGATTCTTGATGCTCGAGAGTCCATTGATGCTGATGGCCAACAAGATCCAGCCCATGGTGATGGGAGTTCCGTTCTTCCTCGTCTGGAACCTGGTGTGGTGGGGCTTCCTCACCGCCGTGTTCCTGTATGCCTACCTGACCAACTGGGGTAGCGCCAGAGCCCCTTCCACCGGCGGCAAGCGCTGAGGATCTCACCATGACTGGAAGCATCTTGATCATCGCGGCCTTCATGATCATTCCCTTGATCGTCGGGCTCGTCTCAGCCCGCAAGTCCCAGACGACGAGCGAAGACTTCTTCGTTCAGGGGCGGGCCATGGGCAGCATTGCCGTGTTCTTCACGGTGGCGGCCACCTGGTGGAGCGCCTTTGCCTTCCTGGGATCGAATGCCACCTTCTACACCAGTGGCCCGATCTATCTCACCGCGCTTGCGTGGAACCTGCTCTTCGGCTTCATGTACTACTGGGTGGGCAAGCGCGTCTGGTATCTCGGCAAGCGCTTTGACTACCTGACGCCGTCAGACCTGATGGGCGATTTCTACAACAGTGAAGCACTCAGAGTCCTCGTTGCCGTCATCACGCTGATCTTTACCGTGCCATATCTGCAGATCCAGCTGACAGGCGGCGCCTACCTGATCGAGGTCGCCTCCGGTGGCGTCGTGCCCTTCTGGCTGGCCGCACTGCTGTTCTACTTCATCATCATCGTCTATGTGTGGGTCGGCGGAATTCGCGCCATCGCCTGGACAGATGTGATCTACGGGGCGCTGCTGTTCTTCGGCATGATGTATGCGGGCTACTACATCGCCGGCCAGGCAGGTGGTCCGACCAGCATGTTCGCTCAGCTCGCCAGCGACTCGCCCGCGCATCTGACGCTGCCGGGGCCGAATGGCAACATGGGCTACTCCATGTGGTTCTCGCTGTTCGTGATCGTGGCCATCGGCGCCTTCATGGGTCCCCAGATCTGGCTGCGCATGTATTCGGTGAAAAGCGGCAAGCTGTTCGGCTTGATGCCCTTCCTGCTGGGGCTCGCCGCCTTCGCCTATTTCGGCTCGGTACTCACGGGGTATACCGGTGTACTGCTGGAGCCTGGCCTGGAGAACGCTGACCAGATCCTGCCCGTCATGCTGATGAACTATGCGCCCTACCTGCTGGCATCGTTGATCATGGCGGCTGGCGCGGCAGCGGCGATGTCCACCGCCAACTCCCAGATCCATGCGGTATCGACCGTCGTCACCATGGATATCTACAAGCGCTACGTGAACCCGCAAGCGGATCAGAAGCGCATCGTCCACATCGGGCGACTGTCTCTGGTCGGCTTCTCTCTGGCGGCCTACATCCTGGCACTGACCGTTCCGGGGCTGCTCGTCACCATCGGGATCGCGGCACTGGCGGGCACCGCTCAGCTGATAGTGCCGACACTGGGTGCCATCACCTGGCGCAAGGCACACCCGCAAGCGGCCTACTGGGGCCTGATTCTGGGTATCGTGACCGTCCTCTGGCTGTCCTACGGCGCCAGTGTCAGCAACCCGCTTGGCCTGCATGCCGGCATCTGGGGCCTGATCCTCAATGCGTCAGCCTTCGTCATCATCAGCCTCGCCTTGCAGCGCAAGGATGCCGATGTGGTGGAACGCTTCGCGCAGGCGCGTCGGGATTACACCGCGGAATATCACCCGGAGCAGCTGGAAGATGATGTGGCTCCCTCACCTCAGGTGATCGAAGCCCGCTGACCAGCGACAAGGGCCTGCATTGCGCAGGCCCTTTTCATTGCCGAGCACATCTCACGTGCCAAGAACGTCCCCGTGCGAGTACTTGATTGCAGTACCTGATAGCCGGTACTTGATAGCCAATGGACAGGATCTGACATGACCCCAGCCTCTCTTCCCACGCAATTATCTGAATTGACCGCCACTGACGCCCTGACGCTATTTCGCCAGGGCGAGCTATCCCCTGTCGAGCTGACCCGGGATTGTCTGGAACGTATCGACACGCTCAACCCCAAGGTCAATGCCTTCGTGCACATCGCCCATGATGGGGCAATGAAGGCGGCGAAAGGCGCCGAAGCCCGCTGGATGAACGGCTCGCCCTGCGGCCCGCTGGACGGTGTACCGACAACACTCAAGGACCTGACGCTGTCCCGGGGCATGCCGACCCGGTACGGCTCCGCCACCACATCACCCGACGGGGGGAGTGACGTCGATTCCCCCGTCGCCGCGAGCCTGCGCAAGGCAGGCGCCGTCTTTCTCGGCAAGACAACCTCACCGGAGTACGGCTGGAAGGGAGTGACGGACAACCCGCTGCACGGCGTGACGCGCAACCCCTGGAATACCGCGCTGACGTCGGGTGGATCCTCAGGCGGGGCTGGAGCAGCAGCCGCACTGAACCTGGGCATGCTCCATCAAGGAAGTGACGCGGGCGGTTCGATCCGCATTCCCTGCAGCTTTACCGGCACCTTCGGCCTGAAACCCACGTTTGGCTGGATTCCCCAGTGGCCGACCAGTGCCATGTCGACACTCTCACACCTGGGACCGATGACGCGGACGGCGTCCGATAGCGCCCTGATGCTTGCCAGCATGGCAAGACCGGATGCCCGAGACGGATTGCTCGGCAACCCGCATGGCATTGATTGGAATGCGCCACTCCCATTGTCTCTTGAAGGATGGAAAATCGCTTACAGCCCGACGCTTGGGTATGTCGACGTTGCACAGGACATACGCCTGCGAGTGGACGAAGCGGTCGCTCTACTCTCGAGACTGGGCGCTGACGTCATCGAGATAGACCCCGGGTTTGCCTGTCCCCTCGATACCTTCAATACCTTGTGGTTCGCGGGTGCCACCCAGGTGGTCGAAAAGATGACCGACAGCCAGCGAGATCAAATGGACCCGGGCTTGCTGGATATTGCAGAGCGAGGCAGCAACATTTCCTTGTCGCAATATCTGGCGGCAAGACGAGAGCGGACTGCACTTTGCGCACACATGCAATCCTTCCACGAGCAATGGGATTTGCTTGTTACCCCCACCCTGCCCATTTCACCCTTTGCCGCTGGGCACAATGTCCCACCCGGCGAGAAATACACTGACTGGATGCACTGGACGCCGTTCAGCTACCCCTTCAACCTGACCCAACAACCCGCGGCATCACTCCCCTGCGGATTGGATGACAATGGGCTGCCTGTCGGACTGCATCTGGTGGGAGGAAAATTCCAGGACATGAAAGTGATGCATGCGGCCATGTTGTTGGAGGAGATGCTTCCTGGCCTTGTCTATCCCAGGCCCTAGCAATGGAACCGTCAGAAGAGATACGAAGCACAAAAAAGGGGGTATCCGGATTATCTGGTTGGTATGCGAGAGCGAAAGGTGGCCGACAAACTC
>NZ_CFDJES010000205.1:0-3723 GCF_983723665.1 Cobetia sp.
CTGGCTAGAGCGTGACCCGCTCCACCCAGGTCTCGAGATGCTCGCCATCGAGATCCACCACGCGCAGGCCGGGGCGCGCCGCCTCATCCACGGCGAAATCATGGCTGAGCGGAGCGAACTGATCGGAGGTGGAGGGAACGCCATAGACGGCCACACTGCCCTGCCCACACGGCATGAGTTGCGTGAAGGCCTGATGGATATGCCCACACAGTACGGCCCGCACCTGCGGGTACGGGCGCAACGTTTCCCACAGCGCATCGCGGTCGGCAAGGCCCAGCGCATCCATCCAGTCCGAGCCGATCGGCAGCGGATGATGATGCATGGCCAGCAGGATCGGACGTGGGTCCAGCTCGACGGACAGCGCCAGTGACTGCGCAAGCTCGCTCAATTGCTCCTCGCCAAGCTCCCCCCCGGCCTGCCCGGTGACGCGCGAATCCAGACACAGCAGTCGCCAGTCGCCCAGATCCAGCTCGTGATGGAAGGGACGCAGCTCCTGCATGAATTCAGGATGATCGTGGTTGCCCGCGAACCAGAACCAGGGGCAGCCCAGGCCATCGAACAGCTCTGCCGCCATGCGATAGGAGGCAGGGCTCTCATCCTGGCTGACATCACCGGTCACCAGCAGGATATCGGGGCGCAGGCGCGAGGCATGCGCCATCACCGCCTCCAGCTGACGCCAGGGGAAGCCCAGCCGTGAACGCGCATCAGGGTCGGCGCGCAGATGGCAATCACTTATCTGAATCAGTCGCATCGGTCTCTCGAGCAGCAGGGAAATGAACAGAACCGCGACGGCCGGGCCATCGCGGTTCTGTCAATCAAGACGGGAAATCCATCGGGTGTCAGCGCCTGTGCGCCATGCCAGCCCCAAACGTCACGGCAACTCCGGCACATCCGCCTGCTCGAAGGCGCGGGCATGGGTCAGCCATTCGCCGAGAAAGCGATTGAGCTGAAGCTTTTCGTCCGGCTGGTGCATGCGCGGATTCGGGTAACGATTGCGCCCTGAGAAGTGACGCTGGCGCTGAAAGTCGGTGACCTCCGCCATGCGCACGTCGTGGTACAGATGCACGCTCATGCGCGGCGAATCGATGATGTGGTCCAGCACGCCGGTCTGGGCGACCGTGACCATGGTGGTATAGGGCGCGCATTCGACCACCTCGAGCAGCAGCGTGCCGAAGTGGCCCTGATTGCCCGCCAGCGGGAAGGCGAAGCTGTCACCGGCCTCGGCCTTGCCGAGGATGCGCGTGAGGCGCAGATAATTGGACCCGCACTCGGCATGGAGTGCTTTTAGGTCAGCCACATAGGCTTTCTTGACCTGCATGGGCGATCTCCTTGCGAATCTCAGAACATTGGCATGTTGTCTGTCAAAGCACGCCCGCTATCGTGCGTGGCAAGATGCGGGCGACGTGTGATAAATCAAGCGCTGCGCCAGCGCTCAGGCTGTCGGCGATAAGCTCTCGGCTATCGACTCTCGAGTCCAGCTCTCGGGACTGAAGCTGAGACGAAAACCGAGACTGATACGGACACTGGCGCAGACAGTGATCATTGCTGGCTGCCGGTTTTCAGCAAGCCTCTAGAATAGCAGCTCTGACGCGCAGGTTGAGGAAGCCTGCGTGAGACACGGGGGATTGCCAAGCTTCGCCTTCACTGCCTCAGGCATGCATGACGCGCAACGAGGCACGCTCACGCAGCAGCCATTGCATGGCCATGATGGCCATCGCGTTGCCCAACCGCCCTTGTTCCAGCAGCGTGAGGGCCGCCTGGAAATCGAGCACATGCACACGGATGTCTTCATTCTCCTCGGCCAGACCATGCACGCCACCCAGCCCACTGCTGTCACACAGACCGATGAACAGCGTGACCTCCTCGGTACAGGCGCCGGGGCTCGGATAGTAGCGGTACAGTTCGATCAGGTCGGTCAGCTCACACCCGGCCTCCTCGATCGCCTCACGGCGCGCGACCTCATGGGCCTGTTCGTCCTTGTCCACCAGCCCTGCAATCGGCTCCAGGCTCCAGGGCGTGCGTGCGTCTTCCAGCATGCCGGCACGAATCTGTTCGACGAAGACCACACGGTCGTTGACCGGGTCGTAGGGCAATACGCCTACCGCATCGTGACGGACATGCACCTCGCGATGGATCACATCGCTCCAGCCACCGTTGAAACGCTGGTGGCGGAATTCGCGCTGCTCGAGGCGAAAGAAGCCGTCCTGCAACACCCTGGCCTCGACCAGTTCGACATCATCATGTGCGAAGGCCTGTTGCCCTGCGACGTGCTCTTGTTGCTCGCTCATGCATCCTCCTTGGCTGAGCAGGCATTATCCTGTCCTGCCGCGAGACTGGCCAGCCCGTCACCTGCAAACTTGCATGCCGCGCCGTACCGAGTCAGTCATCAGCGCCATTCAAGGCGCAATCTGAAGGCACCTGGACGACTTCTCATCCACAGAGCGATAAACGACACGGCCCGAGCGGGATCTCCGCTCGGGCCGTGGGGCTCAAGGACTCAGTCATTCAGGGAATCGGGAATTCATTCGAGGCTGTTAGAACAGCGCCTGACGCCAGCGCTGCCGTTCACTTGCGGGGCTCACTGATGGTCGCTCCAGCCAGTCTCCGCCTCCAACAGCCATGCAAGTGATACGGATGCCAGAGACTCACTGCAGGCGCTTGATCAGCGCGGCGATCTCTTTCTGCAATTCCTGATCGGCCAGCTCACGGTTGGGACGCGGCGGCCCGTCCTGTGCGAGACGCGCATGCTTGAGCGCTTCCTCATCACGGCCTTCGGAGGCCAGATAATCGGCGTAATAATAATTGGTATCCATGCCCGTCGGGTTGACCTCAAGCCCCTTGCGCAGCACTTCTCCCGCCTTCTCATCATCCCCGAAGCCCACCGGCCAGCCGGGCGCCTTGTCATAGAGCGCGCCAAGCGTCACATAGGCAGAGGCGTTGTCGCCCTCGGGGTCGAGCGTGATCGCCTTCTCGAGCGTGGCCTTGGCTTCCTTGGCCAGATCCAGTGCTCCAAGGCCACCGCGCGCCTTGGCCCATGAAGCCAGAATGATGCCTTCCCAGGTCAGCACATGGGCATTGTCCGGATACTGATCCGCCAGCGCGCGTACCTCCTTGCCCAGGGCCTCCATGCCCTTTTCCTGAGCATCACCGGAGACCTGATAATTGATCTGCGCCCAGCGCTTGGAGAGCGGGAAGACGTCATCATCGCCCGGGGCAGCATGGACTCCGGTCATGCCGGCCAGCGTGATGCCCAGCGCCATGCCCCCGGAGAGCAATACGCGACAGCAACGGGATATGACACGGCAAGACGGGTGTGAAGATGGCAGCATGGGCATGGACAGCTCCCTGATTTTCGTTATTGTTGGCAGATTCGGCATGGGTGACGCGCAAGTGCTCCGGCGAGCACACACTGACTGTAACGAACGTTTGAATCGGCCGCCAATCACCCTTGGTCGCAGGTCTCAACGCTAGCGAACATCGCACACGACGCCTTGAGCCTTACCCACAGAACCAGCGGAGCAGACCATGCAAGGTCGCAACATGACACGCTGGCGCGACCCCAAGACGGACCCGCGCCAGGAAAAGAAGAGCAACGTGATTACCCCGCAGGGCCTCGCGAAGATGAAGGGCTTGGCCGACCACCTGAGGCGTGTGAGGCGCCCAGAGCTTTCGCGCAAGACGGGCGAGGCCGCCGCCATGGGGGATCGCAGCGAGAATGCGGAT
>NZ_CFDJES010000206.1:0-3688 GCF_983723665.1 Cobetia sp.
GCGTGCAAGCGGGAACGGATGACACGCAAAGGACGTCAGGAAAGAAGCACGCTCAGCGCGAGCCGGCTTCCATCTCACGGCATTCTTCAAGGGTATTGAGGTTGGCGAAGTCCTGCTCGCTGCCCGCCTGCACCTTGAGCCAGACATGCTGATCGAACCAGCGGTCGATCTTGCGCTCGCCAGCGGCCAGCGCCGCCTGCAGCGAGGGCAGCAGGCCACGATGCATGAGACAGATCACCGGATGGCAACGGAACTCGTCTGCCGCCACGGCCAGCAGCGCAGGCCCGGCATCAACCGCGTGACCGCCTTCGACAGTGAAGCCTTCCAGCTGATCGCCGTTGGCATGATCGATCAGCGCCACGCTCAGCGTCTCGACCAGTTCATTGGGCAGGTGCGGCACATCGCAGGCCACCATCATCACCCAGGGCGTCCGCGCTGCCGCCAGCGCACTGGCCATGCCCATCAGGGGGCCGTGGTAACCCTGCTCGCTGTCTTCGACCAGCGGATGCCCATAGGCGGCATATTCGGCGTGCGAGCGGTTGGCATTGATCAGCAGCTCACCCACCTGAGGGGTCAGGCGCGCCAGTACATGCGCCACCAGCGGCACCTCATTGAGCATGACCAGTCCCTTGTCGACGCCACCCATGCGCCGCGCCTGGCCACCGGCCAGCACCACCCCGGTGATATTGGCGGGCGTGAGCGAGGCCTTGAGCTGCTCGGCATCGCTCGGCAGTGGCGTGGCGTCAGAGGTGTGATTGGAGCTCGGCATGAAGGCGTATCCCGGTCGAGTGCGCAAAGGCGCAGCTAATGTCTTGCAGCAGGGCTGCTGGCAGAGGATCCAGTGCAAGCGGCTGATGCACAAGGCTTTCTCAGCCCTGAAGCTTGAGGTGCTTGCACTGAAGGCTCAGCCCATGAAGACGACTCAGCCCGCTGTGGGCTCAGTGTGCAGGCTGGCAGCGCTCAGCGTCCAGCGCGCACTCGAGCCCTGACTCAAGGCATTGTCCTGATGCGAGGACAGGATCACCGCACACCCCTGCTGGCACATCTGCTCCAGTCGCAGCGCCAACTGCTCGACGGCGGCCTGGTCCAGATTGGCGGCAGGCTCATCCAGCAACAGCACCGGCGGACGCGACAACCAGGCGCGCGCCAATGCCAGTCGCGCCCGCTCGCCACCCGACAATGAGCGGGCGGGCTGACGGGCCTGATCGCTCAGCCCGCTCCAGCGCAGCATCTCCTCGACCTGATCGCGCTGCTGGCCGGCAGAGCCGCTGTCGGGTTGCCAGCGAGCCGCCAGCACCAGATTGCCGGCCACGCTGGTGTCGAACAGATACGGCTGCTGGTGCAGGTAGCGCACCGGATGAGCGTCACGGGTCTGCCATTCAAGCTTGCCGCCTGTCGCTGGCTGCATGCCAGCCAGCACGCGCAGCAGCGTGGTCTTGCCGCTGCCGTTGTCACCCTTGAGGTGCACCCAGCCGGACGCCGGGGTCGGCGCCCAATCCAGCGCCGCCACATGCCATAACAGGCGCCCTTGCGCCTCAACGCCCTCACCGGATGCCTGCGCCGCAGGCGGCAAGCGATATTCGAGGCCGCGCACACGCAACAGAGGGGCAACACTTGCGTCGGCAGCGAGTGCCTGGGCAGCAGACGGCGAGGCTTGCACGAAGCCATTCCCCGCCACCGGGCAGGAGGGGTCGCCCGGGGGAACAGACGAGGACGAAGAACTAGGGGGGAACATCATGACTCCATACGACGATTCAGCCTGACGCGATCAGTGCTGGCGTGTGCTTGTCTCAACTGGCTGGCAGGCGGCTTGCAGACTGCGGGAGCAGAACGTGACTGGCGGCGAGGCCGCGGGTCACGCCTGTACCACCAGTTGACCGCGACCGCGCAACAGCCCCAGCATCAGATTGAGCGCCAGTGCCAACACCAGCAATACCATGCCCAGGGCAACCCCCTGGGCATACTCGCCCTTGAGGGTTTCCAGCGCGATGGCCGTGGTGATATTGCGCGTGAAACCGGCAATGTTACCACCCACCATCATGGCGCAACCCACTTCAGCGATGATTCTACCAAACGCGGCCACCAACGCCGCCATCACGCCGAACCGGGCCTCCATCACCAGCCGCCACAGCGCCGCCCGGCGCGACGCCCCTAGCTGCAAGGCCGTCTCCCAGGCACGCTTGTCGACGCCCGCCAGCGCGGCATGCAGCATCACCACCAGAATCGGCAGGGCGAGCAGAATCTGCCCGATCACCATCGCCGGCTGGGTGAACAGCAGATGCCAGTCGCCCAGCGGGCCAGCGCGCGACAGCAGGATGAACAGCAGCAGCCCCACCACTACGGTGGGGACGGCCATCAGGGTATTGATCAGCGAGATCAGCAGCCAGCGCCCCGGGAAGGCACAGCGAACCAGCACGAAGGCGATCAACAGTGCCGGTGGCACCGCGATCAACATCGCCATCAACGAGACACGAAACGACACGCCGATGATCTCCCACAGCGCGCCATCCATGCTCAGCAGGAGGCTCATGGCCTCCTGCGTTGTTTGCCACAAGCTCACGAGCGCGGCTCAGCCTGTGCGCCCTGCGCCTTCATCGGCGTGCGCTCAGAGGCGCGGTCCGCTGTCTGGCGAGCATCGAAGCCGGTCTCGCCGTGGCTGGCATGGAACAGCGCCTTGCCCTTGAGACGGTAATCATCGATTGCCTGCTGCCCTTCGCTGGAGATCAGCCATTGGGCCAGCTCACGCGCACCACGGGTATTGAGCCCATCATGATTGGCCGGGTTGACCAGAATCACCTGATAGGGGTTGAAGAGGCGCGCATCACCCTCGACCAGAATCTCAAGCTCGAGCTTGTCTTCCATCGCAAGCCAGGTACCACGATCACTCAGTGTGTAGTCCTGCAGCTCACTGGCCATGCTCAGCACCTTGCCCATGCCCTGGCCGACGGCCTTGTAGCCGGAGAAGTCAGGGGTGACATCGGCACTCTGCCACAGGGCCAATTCCTTCTTGTGGGTGCCGGAATCATCGCCACGCGAGATGAAGCCGGCATTGGCGCCGGCGATCTTGCCCAGTGCCGCGTCCACATCCTGCATGCCGTCGATGGCCGCCGGGTCCGCCTCGGGGCCGAGCAGCACGAAGTCGTTGTACATCACGCCATGCGGTTCGACACCGTAGCCGGCATCGACGAACTTGCGCTCGGCGCCCGGGGCGTGGGTCATCACCAGATCCACATCGCCATCCTGGCCCATGCGCAACGCCTTGCCGGTACCGACCGCGATGACCTGAATGGTGACATCGTGGGCCTCTTCATACTCCGGCAGCAGGTGATCGAGCAGGCCTGAGTTGTAGGTGCTGGTCGTGGTGGCCAGACGGATGATGTCGTCGGCTGCCTGGGCCGGCAGAATGCTCAGCGCACCGAATGACAGGCCTGCGAGGGTGGCCAGCAGGCGACGAGAAGACAAGGTATGGCGTTGCGGCATGGGGGTGCTCCCTGAATATTTTTTCTGGCGTGACGGTCTTGATGACATCAGCGTGAATGCTGACCCTGCAAACGACATGCCGAAAGCGCTGTGGTGACGAAACGGACGATCCGATAAAGGCTTTCAAGGCTTTGCCAGACAGCGCTGATACATGGACTGGCACGCAAGACAGCCGGCGATGATACCGGAATCTTCTCCAGCAGGCAGA
>NZ_CFDJES010000207.1:0-3664 GCF_983723665.1 Cobetia sp.
ACACTGAGCAACACGCGCGGTGATGGGGCTTCGCCCAGATAGGCGACCACGTGCTCCGCCATCATCGTGCCCAACCCCGTCTTCTGCATGGCGATGGCCATAGGCAGCATGCCTGCGAAGAGGAATATGACGCGGGAGTCGATGGTATCCAGCGCACGCCGCTCCTTCATGACCCCCGTCAAGACCAGCAGCAGCGCCCCCGTGACACCGATGACATGCATGGGGAAACCGATCACGTCATCAAAGACCATCGCCAGGATGGTGAGCACCAGCACACCCAACGCCAGGTACTGCTTCCAAAGCGGGGCCATGGTCGGTTGCTCGTCATACATCTCGACCCCATCGCCGCCGGGACGATCCGGCAGGAGCTTGTAGCCGATGGTCAGGAAGTACAGCAGGCCGAAGATCATCATCGGAATGCCGATCATCGCAAAGGAGAAGAAACCGAAGGACTGAGCGCCATCGGTCATCTTGCTCAAGGTGCTGTCGACGATCAGGTTGCCAGGTGCCCCGATCAAGGACAGATTACCGCCCATTGCCGAAGCGAAGGCGAGCGGCATCAGAAGCTTGGAGCGGCGAATCCCGGAGCGACTGGCGATGCCGACCACCGCAGGAATCAAGACGGCAGCCGTGCCGGTATTGGACAGAAAGCCGGACAGAATCGCTGTCACCAGCATGATGGCCAGCAGCAGCTGTCGCTCTGTCTTGGCGAAATGCGTCACGATGCCACCGATACGATTGGCCATGCCGGTTTCGAACAAGGCACCGCCGACGACGAACATCGCGCAGAAGAGAATCACGTTCTTGTTGATGAACCCGGAAAAGGCTTCCTCTGGCGTGAGGATGTCGCCCAGCACGAGACTGATCAGTACCAGCATGGCAGTCAGGGCAAGTGGAATCTTTTCCGAGACGAACAGTACGATCGCGACCATGAGAATGGCCAGCGTCAGAAGTTGCGCGTCCATTTTATTATCCTTGTGGTTGGAACCTTCACGCGCAGGGGGCAGGCATGGCGTTCCTGCCCCCTGGATGCTGCAAGGACTGCGTCAGGCGATGGCGGCGCTCTAACGAATCGCGCGAACCCGTTCACAGACGGCATCGGTGATCTCGCGCGTGGTGGCGCTGCCGCCCAGATCTGGCGCATGCAGACCCGAAGCGACCACTTCTTCAATGGCGGTCATGAGGCGCTTGGCCAGAGCCGTCTCACCCAGATGCTCCAGCATCATGACGGCCGTCCAGAAGGCGCCCACCGGATTGGCGATGCCCTTGCCGGTGATATCGAAGGCAGAGCCGTGGATAGGCTCGAACATGGAGGGGAAGGTGCCTTCCGGATTGAGGTTGGCGGTCGGGGCAATCCCCAGGCTGCCGCTCAGAGCCGCAGCGAGATCGGAAATGATATCGGCATGCAGGTTGGTCGCGACGATGACGTCTAGCATGTGGGGCTTGAGGACCATGCGTGTCGTGATGGCGTCGACCAGTTCACGCGTGATCGTGACGTCCGGGTAGTCCTTGGCGACTTCGAAGAAGATCTCGTCCCACAACACCATACCGTGGCGCTGGGCATTGGACTTGGTCACCAGCGTGAGATGCTTGCGCGGACGGGACTGCGCCATTTCAAAGGCGAAGCGGTGAATGCGCTCGATGCCCTTGCGAGTGAAGATCGAGACTTCAGTCCCCACCTCCTCCGGAAGCCCCTGGTGGACACGGCCGCCATTCCCGGAGTATTCCCCTTCACTGTTTTCGCGAATGATGACCCAGTCGATATCCTCCGCCTGCTGAAGACGGCTGGTGATCCCCGGGAAAACACGGGCGGGGCGCACATTGGCGTACTGATCGAACCCCTGACAGATCTTGAGGCGCAGGTCCCACAGCGAGATGTGATCCGGCACCTTTTCGCTGCCTACGGCGCCGAAATAGATGGCATCAAAGGTCTTGAGCTCCTCGATGCCGCCATCCGGAATGTACTGGCCAGTCTTGAGGTACCGCTCGGAGCTCCAGTCGAAGTCGACGAAGTCGAAGGTGACGTCGGTATTGTCTTCCGCCAGCACTTCCAGCACACGCTTGCCGGCTTCGATGACTTCAAGACCGATACCATCGCCCGGGATGACTGCAATACGGTGGCTATTCATGATGTAGGCTCTCTTGTCATTGGGGTGGGTGAATCAAGGCGTGATCACACACTAGCCAGCGAGCAACCGAGCCGACAATGCACTAGCATTCACAACACCTTCAACCAGGAAGTTGAAAATGCAATCGCTCACAGAACTCGATTTCTTCCTGACGCTCTGTCGGGAAGGCAGCATGTCCAACGCCGCCCGCGTGCTGGACATCAGTCCGGCAGCCGTCAGCAAGCGACTGGCAAACATTGAAAAAAGACTCAAGATTCAATTATTTAACCGCAGCACGCGCTCCATGAGCCTCACGCCCGAAGGCCAGATATATCAGCGCCATGCGGAACAGACCTTGAGCCAGGTGCTGGAGATGGAAGAGCAGCTTTCCCGCCATGAGGGGCAGGTAAGAGGAAGACTAAAGGTGAACGCCCCGCTGGGCTTCGGGCGCAAGTACATGGCGCCCATCATCTCGGGCTTCGTTCAGGCGTATCCGCAGGTCGAGGTGACATTGCATCTTTCCGACATCCCGCACGCCATGGTCGATGGTGCCTTTGACGTCGCCATTCGATTCGGCGAGCTGCCCGATTCCAATCTGCATGCGCGCAAGATCGCCTCACACCGCCGCATCGTCTGTGCCTCTCCGCATTACCTTGCCCGCCACGGGTGCCCGCAGCATCCCGATGAACTGGCCAACCACGAATGCATCACCCTGCATCAGAATCGGGACTCATGGAGCATCTGGAAATTTCAGGGCAGTGAGGAAACCTGTAGCGTCAAGGTGGGCGGCAGCCTGTCCACCAATGATGGGGAAAGCGCCCTTCGCTGGGCCCTGGATGGCCGCGGAATCGTGCTGCGAGCGGAATGGGATGTGGCGCCTTATGTCGAGGCGGGAGAACTCAAGATACTGTTCGAGGAGTATCAATTGCCCAATGCCGACATCCATCTGGTCTATCAACATCATGCCGTGCTGCCGCTTCGGATCCGCCATTTCATTGAGCACACTCAGGATTATCTGGCCCGCCACCCTTTCAAGTGACACGGCAATCCCTTCAAATTACGCACGGCTATCTACAGGGACAGGGCTTCATTGCGACAACGAAATGCCCTGATGCAGGCGTGCATCAGGGCATTGGGGAAAAGCAGCTCATTCACTTGCTCAGAGACCTCAAGGCGATCACAGAGGTGGCGTGATCACGCCCCTTCCGCCTCGGCGTCCTGCTGCTTGGCCAGCTTGTGACCGTCTTCTGATTGCCCGATCTTCCAGTAGCTGGAGACATAGAAGTGGGACTTGGGGATCTCATGCACCTGCTTGAGGTGAGCACGCAGCGCTCGCATGCTGCCGAATTCACAGGCCGCCCAGACAGACACCTGGCCCTCTAGGCTCGGCAAGGAGGCGATCTTGTCCAGCAGCGGCTGGCCGCTCGGGTCCGGTTGCGCATTGATGACCCAGTGCAGCTCGATGCCGGCAGGATGCTCAAGCGTCTGGATATCGGCTTCGCTGGTCACCTCGATGACGGCGTGACCGCGCGCCTGGGCCGGTAGCTCGGCCAGAT
>NZ_CFDJES010000208.1:0-1658 GCF_983723665.1 Cobetia sp.
AAAGACAAAGCCCCGCCGATTGGCGGGTCTTTGTCTTTCAGCGACATGCGACTTTTTCTCAAAGTACGATCAAGGAGCCTGCAAGGCACCATCAGTGCGCTGGGCTCTGTTCGGCACTTTCGCTGGCATCCGCCTTGCTGGCCGGGTCTTGCGGGCGACGGAACAGGAAGGCCGCCACGCTGCCGAGCACATAGACCGCGCCCAGCCACAGGAAGATATTGTCGAAGGCCAGCACCTCGGCCTGGATGCTGATGCGCTGGGCGATCATCTGCACACCGGCCTGCCACGGATCAGCCAGCCCCGCGAAGGTCGACTGATAGCTTGCCAGCTGATCGATCACCACCTGGCGGCTCTGGTCGATGGCCCCGATCATCTGGTTCCAGTGATAGTCCTCACGCAGCTCGCGGATGGTGTCGATCAGCGCCAGTCCCACCGCGCCGCCCAGGTTGCGCATCACGTTGAACAGGCCACTGCCGTTGCCTATCTCATGGGGCGCCAGACGTCCCATCGCCAGCCGGGAGACCGACAGCAGCACCATGATCTGACCCGCGCCGCGGATCACCTGTGGCCAGAAGAAGTCATCGAAGCCCGAGTCCGAGGTCAAGTGCACGTTCATGCCGGTGCCGAGACCGGTCAGCACCAGGCCGATGCACAGCATCAGGCGCAGATCGATGCGGTCGGAAAGCTTGCCCGCCACCGGCGCCATCAGGAACATCACCACGCCGCTGACGAACATCACCTGCCCGATCTGCACGCTGGAGAAGCCGGAAATCGAGCCGAGAAACAGCGGCACCAGATAGACCAGCCCGTAGAGCACCACGCCGATCCAGAAGCCGATGATCGCCCCCAGCGCGAAGTTGCGGTCCCTGAACACCCGCAGGTCGACGATGGGGTTGCTGGTCGTCAGCACGCGCCAGAAGAAGCCGACCGCCGCCACCGCGCACACCACACTCCAGAACAGGATCAGCGAACTGGCGAACCAGTCATCGCCGGGCCCTTCCTCGAGCACGAATTCGAGACTGCCGAGAAAGACCGCCATCAGCGCCAGGCCCAGCGTATCCAGACGACTGAGCAGGCCGCGGTCGCCGCTGTCGATCTCCAGATTGCGCCACACCAGCGCCGCCACGATGATGCCCGGCACCAGATTGACCAGAAACAGCCAATGCCAGCTCATGTATTCGGTGATGTAGCCGCCGACGGACGGCCCGATGGAGGGCGCCATGGTGGCCACCAGGCCGATCACCGCCTGGATGCTGCCCATCATGCGGCGCGGGAAGATCGAGAAACTGGCCGCCTGGGTCAGCGGAATCATCGCCCCGCCCATGAAGCCCTGGACCGCGCGCAGCACGATCAGGGCTTCCAGCGAGGTCGAGAGCGCACAGCCCAGACTCGCCAGCGTGAAGCCCAGCGCCGAGACGGTCAGCACCAGCCGCGTCGAGAAGATGCGCGCCAGCATGCCGGAGAGCGGAATCATCACGATCTCGGCGATCAGGTAGCTGGTCTGCACCCAGGAGATCTGGTCCTGACTGGCGGCCAGGCCCGCCTGCAGCTCGTTGAGCGAGCTGGACACGATCTGGATATCCAGAATCGCCATGAACATGCCGAACACCGCGGCCACGAAGCCGATCTGCTGGCGGCGCGTCGGCATGTCACTGGCG
>NZ_CFDJES010000208.1:1758-3580 GCF_983723665.1 Cobetia sp.
CTGGGCCGGTCAGGCGAATGCGCACCGGCACACGCTGGACGATCTTGTTGAAGTTGCCGGTGGCGTTGTCGGTCGGCAGCAGACTGAACTCGGTGCCGGTCGCCGGCGCCAGGCTATCCACCACACCCTCAAACTCGATGTCCGGGTAGGCATCCACCTCGAGACTGACCGGCTGGCCGACGCGCATGCGCTCGGTCTGGGTTTCCTTGTAGTTGGCCACCACATAGGCGCTCTTCACCGGCACCAGCTGCATCAGGGTCAACGAGGCGCTGGCCATGGTGCCCACCTCGACACTGCGATTGCCGACCACGCCATCCTGCGGCGCGTAGATCGAGGTCTTCTCCAGCTGGTGGCGCGCGTAGGCGAGATCCGCCGCCGCTGACACCACCTGGGCACGCGCCGACTCCAGCTGCGCCTTGTAGACCTCAAGCTGCTGCCGGGCAGACACCAGCGCGGCCTGCTTCTGGGCAACACTCGCCTCGGCGGTGCGCAGGGTCACCTGGTCATCCTCATAGGACTGACGCGAGGCGTAGCTGCGGCTCTCCAGACTTCTGGAGCGCTTGAGGTGCAGCGCCGCCTGATCGCGTTCGGCCCTGGCCGAAGCCAGCGCGGCCTTGGCCTCGTCGATCTTCGCGCCTTGCAGGTCCAGCTGACGCTCGGCCTGGACTTCCCCGGTGCGGGCGTTGTCCAGCGCAGCACTGGCCTGGTCCAGATTGGCCCTGGCATCTTCATCATCCAGCTGCACCAGCAACTGCCTCTTCTTCACCGGCTGGTTGTCATGCACCAGCATGCGCGTCACCCGCGCGGTGATCTCGGAGCGCACCGCGACGCTGTCGGTGCGCACATAGGCGTTGTCGGTCTCCTGCATGAAGCGCCCGACCTGCCACCATTCGCCCCCCATCACTCCGCCAGCGATCACGCCCGCCACCACGATGAGTGCCACGACACCCTTGCCTGCCTTGTTCATTCGGCGACTCTCTCTTGCTGCCTGTCGGTGACAGGCGTGTAATCTGTCTGACGCTGCGGATGAGGGGGCCACGGCGCTTGCGAGCGCTCAGGCCACGGCTGTCATCTTGCATCGCCACAAAGTGTAATGAATACTACACTTCCTTGAGGCAGCCCCGACAGTTTCGACAGACAGCGTCTCTCGTTCGCAATATCGCAACCTTGCCTGTTTCAGGCGGTTTCCGGATCACAGACAGGACACTCACATGACTGATTCGCCCTCATCAGAGACCGCCCCTGACTCGGGAAGCACCACGACTCGCGCCTCACCGCGCGGGGAAGCACGCCGCAAACGCCAGCTGGAAGTCGCCCGTGAACACTTCCTCGAACACGGCTTCGCCGCGACCAGCATCAATGAGATCGCCCGGCAGGCCGGCGGATCACTGGCAACGCTGTATCGTAATTTCGGCAACAAGGACGGCCTGTTTCTGGCCGTGATGCAGCAGGAAGCGCAGACGGTGTGGTCGGTGATGGACCACGAAGCCAACGAGACACGCAGCGTCGAGGAAGCGCTGGAAGACTTCGGCATGGCGATGCTGGCGCTGGCCCTCGCGCCCGAACTGATCCGCCTGTTCCGTGGCCTCGCCTTCGAGAGCGGCCGCAACCCGCAGCTCGGCAAGCTGTTCCTCGACAACGGCCCCAAGCTGACGCGACAACGCCTGGCAGGCTACCTGTCGCGTCAGGTCGCCCAGGGCCACCTGCCATCCACCGGCCTCGGCCAGGAACCACTGGCCGCCGCCAACCTGCTCACCGGCATGCTGCTCAACCCGCTGCATGTCGACGCCCTGCTCGGCTGCCCACCCGACACCGCAAGCCC
>NZ_CFDJES010000209.1:0-3561 GCF_983723665.1 Cobetia sp.
GCGCGCTCCACCACCAGCTGCTCCAGCCGACCGCCGCCGAGGCTGTCGTGCAGCGTATCGGGGGTGATCAGCATCTTGCTGCCGGCACCACGCGGGGCAGAGCCCGCCACCGTCACCACGGTGGCCAGTGCATGCGCCGTCAATGCTGCCTGGGCCTCGGCGAGCGCCTGATACCAGCGGCCGGTCGCGGCACTCTTTGCATTCATGACGGCACTCTTGTCGACATTCATGACGGCACCTGCGTTGGCTCTGCGCCAGCAGTGTCGTGCTGCTCCTGCCAGTCACGCTGTTCGCGCGCCGCCAGCATCACCCGCTCCGGCGTGGCTGGGGTATCCAGGCGTACCGCGCGGCGATAGTCGGTCAGCGAGGCCAGCGCATCGCGCAACGCCGCCCACACGCTGATGGCGAGCATGAAGGGCGGCTCGCCGACCGCCTTGGAGCGATAGATGCTGGCGGCCGAGTTGGGATGTCCCTCCAGCAGGCGCACCTTGAGCGCGCCGGCCGGCACGTCACTGATCGCCGGAATCTTGTAGGTCGCCGGGCCATCGGTGAGCAGCCGGCCATCCTCGTTCCACTTGAGCTCCTCCGTCGTCAGCCAGCCCATGCCCTGCACGAAGCCGCCCTCGATCTGGCCGATGTCGATGGCCGGATTGAGCGAATCACCGACATCATGCAGGATCTCGGCGCTTTCCAGACGGTATTCACCACTCAGCGTATCGACGACCACTTCGCACAGCGCCGCGCCGAAGGCGTAGTAATAGAAGGGGTGACCGGTGCCGCTGGCGCGATCGTAATGGATATCCGGGGTGGCATAGAAGCCCTTATCGGACAGTGAGATGCGTTCCAGGTACGCCGCCTGGATCAGCTCGCCCCAGGTCATCAGCACACCGCTCGGGCCATGCAGCTCGCCATCCGTGAGACTCAGGCTGACGCGTGGCTGGGCGAGATGCTCGGCGGCGAAGTCGAGCAGGCGCATCTTGAGGCGCAGGCAGGCATCACGCGTCGCCATGCCGTTGAGGTCCGCGCCGGAGCTTGCCGCCGTCGGCGAGGTGTTGGGCACCTTGTCGGTGCGGGTGGCGGTGATGCGTACCTTGTCCACGCTCAGCCCCAGTTCACGCGCCGCGACCTGGGTGATCTTGGTGTGCAGGCCCTGGCCCATCTCGGTGCCGCCGTGATTCACCTGCACGCTGCCATCGGTGTAGACATGCACCAGGGCGCCTGCCTGATTGAGGTGCTTGGCGGTGAAGGAGATGCCGAACTTGACCGGTGTCAGCGCCAGCCCCTTCCTGACCACCGGATTGGCGGCATTGAAGGCGCGTATCTCGGCGCGGCGCGCCCAGTAGCGGCCACTGTCCTCGAGCTGATCGATCAGGGTCGCCAGCAGCGGGTGCTGATTGACGTGTTGGCCATAGTGCGTGGTCTCACGGCCTTCGCAGTAGAGATTGCGCTTGCGGATCTCCAGCGGGTCACGCCCCAGACGCCGGGCGATATCCTCCATCGCGGATTCGACCGCCAACATGCCCTGAGGGCCGCCAAAACCGCGGAAGGCGGTATTGGACGCAACATTGGTGCGTGCGCGAATGCCGCGCACGTGGGCATTGCCCAGGTAGTAGGCGTTGTCGGCATGGAACATGGCGCGATCGACGATGGCATCCGACAGATCCGGCGAGTGGCCGCAGTCGCCGGTCAGCTCGATGATGGCGGACTCGATGCGCCCACTGTCATCGACGCCGAATTCATAGCGATGGTGGAAAGGGTGGCGCTTGCCGGTCAGGCGCATGTCATCTGCGCGTGCCAGCCGCAGGCGTGCCGCGCGGCCGGTGCGCCGAGCGATCATCGCGGCCAGACAGGCCACCGGTGCGGCCTGGGTTTCCTTGCCGCCGAAGCCGCCCCCCATGCGGCGGGTCTCCACCGTGATGGCGTGGAAGGGCACGCCGAGCACTTCGGCGATCAGCTTCTGGACTTCGCTGGGGTGCTGGGAGGAGCTGTGCACCAGCATCTCGTCATCTTCGCCGGGCAAGGCCAGTGCGGCTTGACTCTCCAGATAGAAGTGTTCCTGGCCGCCGCTTTCCAGCTCACCGCTCAATTGCCAGGCGGATTTGGCGAGTTTGTTGCTGATGCTGTCGAGATCGCCGGCGCGACCATTGGCAAGCCGTGCCTGGGTGTGGGTCGGGCGCACCAGATCACCGCGGCTGGCCGCCTCGCGCGGGTCCAGGCACACCGGCAGGGGGGACGTTGCGACCTTGGCCAGTCGCGCCGCCTGACGTGCCGCGCGCTCGCTGTCGGCGGCGACCACGAACAGCGCCTGACCATGATGGCTGATGATGTCACTGACCAGCAGCGGGTCGCCGGGGAAGACCGGCCCCACATCGCTGTGACCGGGGATGTCGGCGGCGCTGAGCACGCAGACCACGCCGGGGGCACGGCGCACCGCTTCGAGATCCAGCGCATCCAGAGTGGCGTGCGCGACCTCGCTCATGCCGATGGCCAGATGCAGCGTGCCGGTGGGCAGTGGCAGGTCATCCACATAACGCGCCGAACCGCTGACATGGCGCTGGGCGCTTTCATGCTGACGTGACTGGAGAACGGGGGCGGCCGGCGCGGCGCTGGCGTCGGACTCAAGACTGTGCAAGGTACGCATCGAGGCTCTCCAGTGGCGTGAGGGAAGTCGTGGGCTGGCGCTCATTCAGGATGCGCTGGGCCACGCGGGGAATCAGATGGCTGGCGGCCAGCAGGCGATACTCGCGTGAGCCGCGCACGTCACTGAGCGGTGAGAAATCGGCCTGCACGGCCTGCTCGATCTGCTGACGAGTCTGCGCCGTCAGTCTGGCGGGAGTGAGAGATTCCAGCGCTTGCAGCGTCAGCAGTGCTTCCAGGTGCGGGGCGCGGGCCGGAACGCCGGCCATGCCGCCGAAGGCCACCCGCCAGTGCTGCGCGCGCCCGCTGGCATCACGCCGCCAGGCGAAGACACCGAGCAGGGTGGAGATGTCATCGTCACGACGCTTGGACAGCTTGTGCACCGCCAGTCGCTGGTTGGGCAGCGGGCGCGGCAGGAAGACGGAGAGGATGATCTCGTCCGGCATCAGCTGGGTACGCTTGTAGTCGAGGAAGTAGTCCTCGAGCTTCAGAATGCGTTCGTTGTCCTGGCTCATCAGCTGGATATAGGCGTCCAGCGCGATCAGCAGCGGCGGCATGTCACCGATGGGCGAGGCATTGCCGATATTGCCGCCCAGGGTGCCACGATGGCGGATCTGTTCACTGCCCAGTCGCGTGAGCAGCTCCGCGCCATCCGGGTAATGCTCCCGCAGCAGCGGCATCAGCTGGTGATAGCTGACCGCTGCCCCGATCCACCAGCCTGCCTGACCGGCGTGCTCGCCTTCCTCTATCTTGCCAAGCGCCGCGACCTGGGTGGTGTCGATCAAGGCCGGGAAGTCGCGCAGGCGCTGGGTGTGCTCCAGCATCAGGTCCGTGCCACCGGCGATCAGCGTGGCATCCGGGCGCTCGGCGCGCAGCGCCAGCAGGGCCTGCAAGGTGACCGGCCGATAGAAACGCCCGGTGTCT
>NZ_CFDJES010000210.1:0-3540 GCF_983723665.1 Cobetia sp.
GCGAGCATTGCGGGCATCCTGTGCAATTAGCCAATAGAGAGAGAATAGGGGCTCAGGCAGCCGACATGATGCATGTCCTGCCTGACAGGCGTGCAAGGCTACCGTGACCAAGAGGCGCTATCCAGCCAAGCGTGCGTGGCTGGATAGCGCCTAGGAGATTCGAGCGGCTTCGCGTGTTGGTGAAATTGCATGTTGCTGTCTTTTCAGCTAGAGATCAGCTTTCCCCTATAGGATGGTGAGGCTTACCATGGCATGTTGGTTTAGCCATATGCCGCAGTGTTCAGTGGGTGTTTTGTGGATCAGGAGAAAGCTGGCATGAAGCTGTTGTTGCTTGAAGATGATGACCTGCTGGCGGAAAGCCTGGCCGAGCTGCTTGAGGACAATGGTTATCGACTGGATGTCTCCTCCAATTTGAATGATGCGCAAGCCTTCATGGCAACCGAGCAGTACGCGCTGGCCATTCTGGATCTGGGACTACCGGACGGCTCCGGGTTGGATTTGCTCAAGCGCTGGCGTCAAGGTCAGGTGGATATTCCGATACTGATTCTCACGGCCCGTGACACGTGGGAAGACAAGGTCGTCGGTTTGCGCAGCGGGGCAGATGATTACCTGACCAAGCCATTTCATGAAGCAGAGTTGCTGGCACGTCTTCATGCGCTGCTTCGGCGTCGTCAAGGGGCAAGTCATGGGTATCTTCAGGTGAGCGGAATTCAGCTGGATGAAGAGGCGCAGCGTGTGTGCTGTGATGGAGAGCAGTGGGCGAGCTTGACGGCCACCGAATTTCGCCTGTTACGGTACCTCATGCATCATCCAGACAGAGTGCACTCCAAGACACAGTTGCTGGATCAGCTATATGCCCTGGAGCAGGACGCCGCGGCGCCCAATCTGGTAGAAGTCTATATCGCTCGCCTTCGCCGCCGCCTGGGCAAGGACTTGATACAGACCCGCCGCGGACAGGGGTATCTGCTTGTTTCACATCGATCGTCGTAGCCTTCGTTTTCGCCTGCTGACCCGCCTGGGAGGAGCATCTCTCGCGGTGGTGCTGTTTGCCTGGTATCTGCATGGCTTCTTTCTCCACGAGCTGGCGAAGGACTTTCTTGGCGAGCGTCTCAAGGATGAGGCATGGCATATCGTCACCTTGCTCAAGAAGGATGAGCGACCTGTTGCCCAGCTCATGGCAGCGGCCCGAGAGGAGTCTCTGAGCTTTCATCATTTCTATGTGTTGCGAGTCGGGGAGAAGGTCAGTACTTCGCTGCCTGCCTTGCCGACGCAGATGCTCCCTTTGCTTGAGGGCAAGGGGGATGCGTTATTCATGCATCAGTTTCAGCAACAGCCACTGTTGGTCTATCGGCACGTCTTCGATATCCGCGGGGACGCGGTGCAATTGCTGATTGCCGAGAATTTCTCGCCAGTGGAGCAGGGCTTGACCCGAGTTCATTGGTGGATTGCCGCCAGCGCCATCCTGTTGTGGGGAATTCTGATATCACTCAATCTGCTGGCGGTAAGGCGGGGGCTCAGGCCGTTGAGTGTCCTGCGTCATCAATTGAGTGAACTCCAGTCCGGGCACCGAAAGCGGATTGTGCTTGAGGCCCCTTCCGAGCTTGATGCGTTGGTATCACAGCTCAACACCCTGCTGGATGAGTTTGATCGTCGGTTGTCTCGTTCACGAGAGTCTGTGGCGAATCTGTCCCATGCGCTCAAGACACCTCTGGCGGCACTGACACAGGTGCTGCGTGGCAAGCGACCGATCAATGAGGTACGTCGTGGCAAGATGCTGCAACGTGTAGAGACGATTCATTCCCAGCTGGAGACAGAACTCAGGCGAGCCCGCATTGCTGGCCCGCGCGCCGGTCAGACAACACGCCCGGTTGAAGAGGCCCAGCGCTTGATCGAGATGTTCCAGGGGATCTATCCGCAGCGTACCTTCTTGCTGGAGTGTCTGGGCGTATCTAATGAGCATGCGGATAGCTGGGTGAATGTCGAGACACAGGATTTCACCGAAATGCTCGGCATATTGCTGGATAATGCGGGCAAGTGGTCTGTCAATCAGGTGCAATGCCGATTGACGATAGAGAGTGACCAGATCGTGCTCTGCGTCGAGGATGATGGTCCGGGGGTGCCGCAGGCACAGTTGGCCCATCTTGGCGAGCGTGGGTGGCGTCAGGACGAAACTCACCCGGGTTATGGGTTGGGGCTCTCCATTCTTGCCCATCTCGTCAAGCATTACGCTGGTTGCGTGAGCTACTCAACAGCCGGCGCAGGGGGATTGAGAGCCGAGGTGCATCTGCCCACACGCAAATAGGCACTCCATTCAGGTTCGTTTCAGCTTGCCGTGGCTTCATCCATGTCATGACTCTTCATTCATGACTCGGGAGCAGCAACGGCCATGGCACCAAAACCGTCTGAATTTTCTGTATCACGTCGTCAGTTGCTCAAGGGAGGTTCTGCCCTGGGGCTGGGCGCAATGGTGTCAGGCGTGGCACCCGCCTGGGCCAACCCCTGGGGGCGCACATCAGGTTACTCCCAAGGGGTTGAGCATGGGCCCGAGATCTCTCTTGTCATTCGACGTGAAGACATCGACATTGCCGGGCAATTCGCTCGTCCTATCAGCATCAATGGCAGTAGTCCCGGGCCCATGGTGCGCTTGAAGGAGGGGCAGGATGCTGTCATCAAGGTGACAAACCTGCTCGATGAGCCAACCTCCATTCACTGGCATGGCATCATACTTCCTCCGGAAATGGACGGCGTGCCGGGTATCAGCTTCGCAGGGATAGCACCGGGCGAAACCTTTACCTACCGGTTTCCTGTCACTCAGAGCGGTACCTACTGGTATCACAGTCATTCAGGCCTCCAGGAGCAGGAAGGCCACGCAGGTCCATTGATCATCGACTCCGCAACACCCGAAGCCTTCACCTATGATCGTGAGCATGTCCTGCTGCTGACTGACTGGACATTCGAAGACCCCAAGTCCGTATTTCGCAATCTCAAGACCATGGAAGGCTACTATAACTACCAGGAGCGCACCGTCGCTGATTTCTTTGCGGATGTACGACGGGGTGGTTGGGTGGACACGATCGAGTCGCGCAGCATGTGGGCAGAGATGCGCATGAGTTCACGGGATATTGCCGATGTCACCGGCAGTACCTATACGTATCTTCTCAATGGTCATTCACCAGAAGAAAACTGGAGCGCGCTATTCAAGCGTGGGGAAACAGTGCGTCTGCGTGTCGTCAATGGCTCGGCAATGAGCTACTTCGATTTACGCATTCCCGGCTTGAAGATGACCGTGGTAGCGGCAGATGGACAGCCAGTGCAACCGGTAGAAGTGGATGAGTTCCGTATTGCCGTGGCGGAAGCCTACGATGTGCTGGTGACACCGGAAGATGACAAGGCGTACACCATCTTCGCCGAAGCCATGGACCGCAGTGGCTACGCGCGAGCCACGTTGGCACCCCGCCCCGGAATGGAGGCGCCCGTACCTGAACGACGGCAGATCGCTGATCGCGGGATGGAGGCCATGGGCGCTCATGCTGGAATGGA
>NZ_CFDJES010000211.1:0-3498 GCF_983723665.1 Cobetia sp.
GTGGCAAGCACCAGCTGCGTGACCTCACAGTCTTCACGCACCCGGATACGCGGATGCGCCAGCAGACGCGCACGCAGCGCCTGACCGAGACGCGGATTGCGGATGCTGCCGAGCGTCGGCATCCACAGCGCCTGTTGATGGCCACTGACCAGATGCGGCTCGCGCGCGTAGAGCGCCTCACGCTCGATCACCTCCAGCGGCTTGTGCTGGGTGCGCGCCCAGTCCAGCGCCAGCGCCTCATCCTCGACCCGCAGATAGATCAGGCCCTTCTGGCGGTATTCGGGGTCGATGCCGGTGGCGTCCTTGAGCGCCTCGGCAAGCCTGGGGTACTCGCCTTCTGACCAGCGTGACAGTGACGAGATGGCGCTCGAATAGCGCCACGGATACAGCGGCGAGACGATGCCGCCACCGGCCCACGATGCCTCGCGTCCGCACTGGCCGCGCTCCAGCAGCGTGACCGTCTGGCCGGCCTCGGCCAGCTGCCACGCCATCATCATGCCCATCACGCCGCCACCAATGATCAGGGTATCGCTCATCTGCCTTGCTCCTGCGGGGAATGAATAATCACAAATCTCATATTTCGATACGATTTGCATTATTTTTAGAAACAAAGCTATATTCACAGCATTGCCGCCGCCCGGTTTGCCTGTCTCCCCGCGACAGGTCCACCGGGCAGCCACCAACAAGAATGACGAGGGAGACACCCCGTGAGCGACGCCACCTTGACGCCTTCCAGCAGTGATACAAGCTCTGCCAGTAGCGATGCAGGCCCCGCCGCCTCTGCCGAGCAGCCGCTGCCCGCCGGTCAGTTGCAGCCCACTGAGCTGCGCGGCGTGCGCGAGCTGTTCGGCATCGACAGTGACCTCAAGGTGCCGGTATTTGTGGAGCGCGACGCCCACGTGCCGGAAATCGATCACGCCTATCGCTTCAATCCCGATGTCACCCTCGCCATCCTCGCCGGCTTCACCAACAACCGCCGCGTGATGGTTCAGGGCCTGCACGGCACCGGCAAATCGACCCATATCGAGCAGATCGCCGCGCGTCTCAACTGGCCGTGCCTGCGCGTCAATCTCGATGGCCATGTCAGCCGGCTGGACCTGGTCGGCAAGGACGCCATCGTGATTCGCGACGGCGTGCAGGTCACCGAATTCCAGGAGGGCATCGTGCCCTGGTCGCTGACCCGCCCCATCGCGCTGATCTTCGATGAGTACGATGCCGGCCGTCCGGACGTGATGTTCGTCATCCAGCGCATTCTGGAGCGTGACGGCCACTTCACGCTGCTCGATCAGAACCGCGTGATTCGCCCGCATCCGCAATTCCGGCTGTTCGCCACCGCCAATACCGTCGGGCTTGGCAATCAGGATGGGCTCTATCACGGCACCCAGCTGCTCAACCATGCGCAGATCGACCGCTGGAACATCGTCGCCAAGCTGGATTACCTGCCGCGTGAGGAAGAGGTGAAGATCGTGCTGGCGCGTGTGCCCGCCAAGGACAACGAGCGTGGCCGCGCCCTGATTCGCGCGATGGTCGCGGTGGCCGACCTCACCCGCAAGGGCTTCGCCAATGGCGACCTGTCGAGCCTGATGTCGCCGCGTACCGTGATCACCTGGGCGGAGAACTGCGAGATCTTCCGCAACCCGGCGCTGGCCTTCCGTCTCTCCTACCTCAACAAGTGCGATGAGCATGAGCGCCCGCTGGTCGCCGAGTTCTATCAGCGCTGTTTCGCCAAGGAGCTGGAGGAATCCGCGGCGCTAATGGAGAGCGACCTGATGGATGAACAGGACAGCGACAAGGGAGCCCGGGCATGAGTGCGGCCCAGCAGGTACGCCGTCGTCAGCAGTATCTCGAGGAGCTTTCGGCGGCGAGTCTCGGGGCACTCAGCGGTCAGGCCGGCTGGGCCTATCGGGGGCGGCGCCTGAGTCGGCATGCTCAGGCGTTGCCATTGCGCACGCCGCATCTGCGCCTTGAGGAAGATGACTGCACGCTCGACAACTATCGCGCGGTCAGCGATGCCATCGCGCTGCGCCTGCTCCACACCGACGAGGCGCTGCATCTGGCGGCGCGTCCGGCGTTGCCGGAAACCCGCCTGATCTATGACCTGCTGGAGCAGCTGCGCGTCGAGGCGCTGGTCGACCCTGACATGCCCGGCGTGAAGGAGAATCTGGCGCGGCGCTTCACCGACTGGTGCCTGGCCTTCTATCACGCGGGCCTGACCGAGACGAGCAGCGGCATCCTCATCTACAGCGTCATCCAGTCGTGCTGGTCGCGCCTGATGGCCTGTGCGGTGATCCACGAGACGGAGGATTACATCGAGACGACGCGCGCCTCCTTCTATCAGGCGCTGGGCGCTGACATGGCGGGGCTGAGACGCACGCGTTTCGATCAGGCGGCCTATCAGCAGCATGCGCTGAACATCAGCCTGTGGCTGGAGCAGGAACTGGCCGAATCACTGGAGGAGCAGGACGGCGAGAAGGATGACGAGTCAGAGGCCAGTCAGCGCTTCGCGCTGTTTCTGGAAAACGAGGATGAGGAAGCGAGTCTGCTCGAGGAGCAGGCGGCGTCGCAGCTGCCGAGTCATCGGCGTGGCGCACCGGAGGAATTGCTGCCCTATCAGGTGTTCACCACGGCCTATGACCGCGAGCTGGAACCGGCCAGGCGCATGCGCGCTGCCCTGCTCGATGAGTATCGTCAGGCGCTGGATACGCGTCTGGCGGAGCAGAAGATCAACGTGCGGCGCCTGGCACGTCAGCTGGCGCGCCATTTCAGCTCGCCGCAGCGTGAGGGCTGGCACTTCGGGGAGGAGGAAGGAATCATCGATGGGCGGCGGCTGAGTCAGGTGATTTCCTCGCCGGCCGAGCGGCGGGTCTTCCAGCGCGAGCGCTGGGTGCCCGAGGCCAGTGCGCAGGTCAGTTTCCTGATCGACTGCTCCGGTTCGATGAAGGTGCATGGCGAGGCGGTGGCGATGCTGATCGAGATACTCACCCGCGCGCTCGACATGGCCGGTGTGCCCACCGAGGTGCTCGGCTTCACCACTGGCGCCTGGAATGGCGGCCGCGCCCTGAAGGACTGGCGACGCGCCGGCAAGCCCGCGCGTCCGGGCCGCCTGAATGAAGTGCAGTATCTGGTCTTCAAGCCCGCCTCACTGGCGTGGCGACGTGCACGCCGCAACTTCGGCGCCCTGCTCAAGGCTGATCTCTACCGCGAAGGCGTGGATGGCGAAGCCGTGCAATGGGCCTGCTCACGACTCGCGGACAACACTCCTGCCGACGAAGGCGCGCGCCGTCTGCTGGTCGTCATCTCCGATGGCAGCCCCTGTGACAGCGCCACCAACATGGCCAATGATGAACAGTACCTCGACAGCCACCTCAAGCAGGTTGTCGCGCAACAGACCCGCTCCGGCCGCCAGGCCATCCTCGGCCTCGGCGTCGGGCTGGACCTCAGCGCCTACTACCCCAACCAGCTGATCATCGATCTTGAACGCACCCTCGACAACGCCCT
>NZ_CFDJES010000212.1:0-3480 GCF_983723665.1 Cobetia sp.
GGTCGGTGGGTCAGCAGCAGCAGGGTGCGACCCTCGCCGAGACGCTTGAGCGCGGCGATCACGCGCGCTTCGCTGTCGGCGTCCAGGCTGGCGGTGGGTTCATCCAGCAGCACCAGCGGCGCGTCATGCAAGAAGGCGCGGGCCAGTGACAGGCGGCGTGCCTGGCCGCCGGACAGCGCCTGGCCGCCCTCGCCAAGGCGCGTCTCGAGCCCACGTGGCAGGTGCTGGTACCAGTCAAGCAGGTCGGCATTGTCCAGCGCCGCTTCGAGCTGTGCGTCGCTGGCGTGAGGCCTGGCCAGACGCAGGTTGTCGGCCAGCGTGCCGGACAGGACCACCGTCTCCTGACCGACCCAGGTGGCCATGCCCGGCGGCAGGCCGTGACTCAGCGGATGGCCATTGAGGTACAGCAGGCCGTCGCTGGCTTCGACGAAGCCGAGCAGCAGATTGAGCAGCGTCGACTTGCCGGAGCCGGAGGCACCGGTCAACGCGACACGTTCGCCCTGGGTGATCCGCAGGGTCAGCGGGCCGAGCGCCGGCGGAGTCAGCGTGCTGGTCTGGCGGTTCCACTGATTGGGATAGCGCACACAGACCTCTTCCAGCATCAGCGAGTGCAGCTTGCGGGTCTGAGGGCGCACCGCGGGCAGGTCGCTGATGGCATTGTGCGCCTGTGCGCCAGCCTCGGCCTCTTGCGTGAAGGGGGCACTGCCGACGATGGGGGCGAGGTCACTGGCGGCAGCCTCGGCCTCGGCCTTGGCGTGATAGTGCACGCCCAGCTCGCGCAGCGGCTGATAGAACTCGGGCGCCAGCACCAGAATGAAGAGTGCGGTCTGCAGGGGCAGCGGTGAGTCGCCCCAGGTGCCGAATTGCAGATGGCCGAGGAAATGGAAGCCGAGGTAGACCGCCAGCAGCGCGATGGACACCGCGGTGAAGAATTCCAGCACCGTGGAGGACAGGAAGGCCAGGCGCAGCACGCGCATGGTGCGCTTGCGAAAGGCATGGCTGACCGCCTCGACCTGGGGGCCGCGTCTGGCGCTGCCGAATAGCTTCAGGGTCTTGAGGCCGGTGAGCAGGTCCATGAAGTGGCGGCCCATGCGGTCCATCTCCCGGAACTGCTCCTGCGAGCGCTTGCGCGCCGCGATGCCGACCAGAATCATGAAGATCGGCACCAGCGGTGCGGTGGTGGCCAGAATCAGGCCGGCCGCCCAGTTGAGCGGAAACACCACGCACAGCAGCATCAGCGGAATCAGCCCCGCGAGGCGTGTCTGCGGGCGGAAGTCGGCGTAGTAGCCGTGCAGTGACTCGACCTGGTCCCAGACGCGGTTGGCGAGGCTGGTGCGATGCTGGCGACGCACCCACAGCGGGCCGAGTTCGGCGAAGCGCTGCAGCAGGCGCTCGCGCAGGCGACGGCGGATCTGCTGACTGGCGCGGGTGCCGGCATAGCCACGCAGGCCAGTGAGCGCGCCGCGCAGCGAGAGACTGGCGGCGAGCACCGCGATGGCCGGCCATAGTGTCGCCAGGCCTTCGCGGTCGATCGCCACGCCCTGGGCCAGACGGGCGATGGCCCAGGCCTGGGCGAGCAGCACCAGCGTCGAGAGCAGGGCGCACAGGATGGCGAGCTGGGGCCAGCGGCCACCGGCACGTGCCAGTGTCTCCAGCCAGCGGCGTGGCACGATTTCTGCCGATGCAGTGGCATCGGTGGGGGAGGGTGAAACATCGGGTGCAGCGGCAGTTCGGGGCATTCATGCTCCTGCCGGTGGTGGCAGAGATAGTTGCAGGGAGGCGCTGGCGTCACGTCTCAAGGCAGAGAATGACGCATCTGGCGCAAGCTTACCGCCGAGAGAGCGTTGGTACACGGCGACGCACTGTCGCACATCTTCACCTTGCGTATAATATGCCCCAGCACTCGCTGCTGAGACAGCAGCGTGATTTCACGCCTCGGCAGTCAGTCATTGCCGAGACGCTTGTTGCCCTCTCTTCTCGAACTACTGGACTCCACATGACCGTTCGTACGCGCATCGCACCGTCGCCGACTGGTGATCCCCACGTCGGCACCGCCTACATCGCCCTGTTCAACCAGTGCTTCGCTCGTCAGCACGGTGGCGAGTTCATTCTGCGTATCGAGGATACCGATCAGACGCGTTCCACCGGTGAATCCGAGCAGATGATCCTCGATTCGCTGCGCTGGCTGGGCATCGAATGGGCCGAAGGCCCGGATGTCGGCGGTCCGCACGGCCCGTACCGTCAGAGTGAGCGTGGCGACATCTACGCCAGGCACTGCCAGCAGCTGATCGATGCCGGCCATGCCTTCAAGTGCTATCGCACCAGTGAAGAGCTGGACGAGCTGCGCGAGTCGCGCAAGGCCGAAGGTCTGCACATGGCGCTCAAGCCGTCCGATCTCGCGCTGCCGGCAGAAGAAGTGGCACGTCGTGAAGCGGCGGGCGCGCCCTTCGTCATCCGCATGAACGTGCCGGAAAGCGGTACCTGTGTGGTCAAGGACATGCTGCGCGGCGAGATCGAGGTCGAGTGGGCCCAGGTCGATGCGCAGATCCTGCTCAAGTCCGATGGCATGCCGACCTACCACCTGGCCAACGTGGTGGATGATCACCTGATGGAGATCACCCACGTGCTGCGTGGCGAGGAGTGGATCAACTCGGCGCCCAAGCATCAGCTGCTGTATGAATACTTCGGCTGGCAGATGCCGGAACTGTGCCACATGCCGCTGCTGCGCAACCCGGACAAGACCAAGCTGTCCAAGCGCAAGAACCCGACCTCGATCCTCTACTACCGTCGCATGGGTTACCTGCCGGCGGCGGTGATCAACTATCTCGGCCGTCTCGGCTGGTCCATGCCGGACGAGCGCGAGAAGTTCACCCTGAGCGAGATGCAGGAGCACTTCGATATCCAGCGTGTCTCACTGGGTGGCCCGGTATTCGATGTCGAGAAGCTCAGCTGGCTGAACGGTCTCTACATCCGCGATCTGTCCGAGGACGAGCTGCTTAGCGAGCTGCGTCAGTGGGCCTTCAACGAGTCCTACGTCAAGCAGATCCTGCCGGAAGTGAAGCCGCGCATCGAGACGCTGTCCGAGGCGATTCCGCTGGCCGGCCACTTCTTCTCCGGTTTGCCGGCCATCACGCCGGACGACTTCGCCAAGGCGAAGCTGGAAGGCGAAGACCTGGTGCGTCAGATGCAGTTCCTGACCTGGAAGCTTGAAGCCGTGAGCCGCTGGGACAAGGAGCATCTGCTGGCGGAAGTGAAGCTGCTCTCCGAGCACTTCGGGCTCAAGATGAAGGACTTCCTGGCACCGGTGTTCGTGGCGGTGACCGGCTCGGCGACCTCCACCTCGGTGATGGACGCGATGGTCATTCTGGGCTCCGACATGACGCGCGCGCGTCTGCGTCACGCCGTGGCCGTGCTGGGTGGCGTCTCCAAGAAGGCTGCCAAGCGCTTCGAGAAGGAATATCGCGACCTGTAAGAATATCG
>NZ_CFDJES010000213.1:0-3472 GCF_983723665.1 Cobetia sp.
TGGCATCGCCATCAGCTGTGCCAGGGCGAGCTGGATGCCGCGCTGGTCGACAATGACATCGACCAGCTGCGTCGTCTGGAAAGCGAAGTGGCCTGGCCTACGGGTCTGCCGCAGACCGCCAGCCTGAGCGCGGTGCGTCAGGCGATCAGCGCGGCGCAGCCAGAAGAGCCGACAGAGGCAGCGCAGGAGCAGGACGCGCTCGATGGCAGCCCTGCACAAGACGCCGAGTCAGCTGACGCCTCCCGCGCGGCCGACGGCAAGGCGAGCCTGGATCTGGACGCACTGGATGCCGAACTGGCACGCCTGGAAGCGGATCTCGATGCCGGCAAGCTCAAGCCGGCCAGCCGTCTGCATCGCTCACTGCGCGATCGCACCGAAGGCCAGCTCGACAATGCCCGCCAGACACGCCTGCGCCAGCTGGGCGCGCGTGTCGCGGAACTCCGTGACTGGCAGAACTTCGTCGCGGCACCCAAGCGCGAGCAGCTGCTCGAGGCCATCACCACCCTGAGCGAGCGCGATGACATCAGCGATGAGCAACGCGACCGCCAGCACCAGCAGCTGATTCAGCAATGGCGCGAGCTGGGCGATGCAGCCGCCAGCCGCGATGCCAGCCAGGCCTTCCGCACCGCCTCTGACGCCATCAAGCTGCGCCTGCGGGATTACCGCGAATCGCGCAAGCAGCTGCGTGAATACAATCTGGCCATGCGCGAAGCGCTCTGCGAGCAGCTCGAATCGCTCAACGGCCACGCCATGGACGATGCCGACCCCGACTCCCTGCGCCAGATCCGTGATCGCGCCCGTGAGGAATGGCGTCGCCACACGCCGGTGCCCGCAGGCCCCGGTCGCCAGCTGTCGCATCGCTTCGGTGAGGCACTGACGGCACTGCAGGGGCTGATCGACAGCCGCGCGGGCCAGATCGCCGCCGCCAAGCAGGCACTGGTCGATGCCGTCGAGGCGCTGGCCAATGAGGACTCACCGGCACGTGCCCGCGCCGAACAGGCCAAGGCACTGCAGAGTCGCTGGCGCGAGATGGGCCGCGCACCCAAGGGCGAAGAGCAACGCCTGTGGGCCGCCTTCCGCGCGGCGTGCGACCGTATCTTCGCCGCGCGCGATCAGGACCGCGAAGACCGCGACAGCCGCGAGCAGGCACGTCTGGATCAGTGGCAGGCGCTGATCGAACGCCTCGACAGCTGGGAGCCGGAGACACTGGAAGACGCCGCCCTGCTCGATGACGCCCTGAAGGAAGCCGACACCCTTGGCCCGCTGCCGCGCGGCAAGCGGGGCGACGGCATGCGTCGTCGCTGGACCGGCATTCTCAAGCGTCGTGAGCAGCGTCTGGATGAACTGCACGCCCTGCAGCTGCGCGAGGAATGGCAGCAATGGCGTGATCTGCTCGAACAGCACGCCGTGGCGGATGCCAGCGCGCGCAACGGCGACGTGCAGGATGTCGAGCTGCCGAACACCTCGGCCTTCGACGACAACAGCCGTCAGGCCAATGCGGCGCGCAACCAGATGCGCCAGGCCCTGCCGAGCAACTGCAGCGCCGCCAACGAGCGCCTGGCCGAGCTGCGTGTCCACCTGGCCATTCTGTTCGAGGCCCCGCTGGGCAGCGAAGATGAATCACGCCGCCTGACCGTGCAGGTCGCGCGCATCAACCAGCAGCTGGGCGAGCGCATGGAACGTGAAGAAGAGCTGGATGAGGTGCTGGATGCGCTGCTCGCCAACGGTCCGCTGGACTGGGACGCCTGGCAGACCGAACTGCCGCGCTTCGATGCGCTGTTCAATCACTGAGCCAGTGCTCTTGAGCTGGTGACGACGCGCTCGCAAGATTGAAGTCATGGCAACGAAAAGCCCCCGCCTCGAGAGAGACGGGGGCTTTTTCATTCTCTTGCCAGAGGGGGCCGGGTGCCAACCCTGCTCTGGCTCGCGCTAGCGCAGAGCATCAGCCCATGAACTGGCCGCCATTGATATCCAGGTTGGCACCGGTGATGAAGCCGGATTTCTCGTCGGCCAGGAAGGCGACCGCACGTGCGATCTCGTCCGGCTGACCATAACGCTTGACCGGGATGGTCTCGCGGATCGATTCACGGATCTCTTCGGGGATCTTCATGATCATGTCGGTGGCGATGTAGCCCGGTGACAGGGTGTTGACGGTAATGCCCTTGGTCGCGGTTTCCTGCGCCAGCGCCATGGTCAGACCATGCATGCCCGCCTTGGCGGCCGAGTAGTTGACCTGCCCGAACTGGCCCTTGCGGCCATTGATGGAGGAGATGTTCACGATGCGGCCGTACTTGTGCTCCAGCATGTCATTGATGACGGCACGGCAGGTGTTGAAGACGCTGTCGAGGTTGCAGTTGATGACTTCGCGCCACTGCTCATAGCTCATCTTGCGCATGGAGGTATCACGCGTGATGCCGGCGCAGTTGACCAGAACCGCGATCGGACCGAAGCGCTCGCGGATTTCGTTGACGCCTGCCTGACAGGCTTCGAAGTTGTCCAGCTCGATGCCGGACAGTGCGATGTTCTCGAACCCGGCAGCGCGCTGTTCCGACAGCCACCCCTCTGCCTTTTCCTTGTTCCTGTAACCCGCAATTACCTGATACCCCTGGTTCGCCAGCTCGCGGCAGATAGCGGAACCAATGCCACCGGTACCACCGGTAACCCATGCGACGGGTGCTGTTTGTGTCATCTTATTGTGTCTCCCTAATCCTGGAACGTCCTGTGTCCTTGGCTTGGGCACAGCTTGGCGAATCTGCGGACACCCCCGCCCTGAGAAAACGAGAATGCCTGCAACGACAACAATGACCCGCGTCTCTAACAGCCTGATGACAATCGTGCACTCTGTGACGCCTGCCATCCGCCTGCGCGAGGCGCGTCACCCTCAGTATGGACAGGATGCAGCGGGAATGTATGTAGCAGATCTCTCACACAAGATGCCGATAATCGCTCGAGGTACGCAGACGGGTTGGTGACGACTCACCGGACACGAGAAGTTTGCGTCAATTACGGGATAACGGTTGACGCAGCACTGTATATCCTTATACTACGCCCCACGTTGATGCGGGGTGGAGCAGTCTGGTAGCTCGTCGGGCTCATAACCCGAAGGTCATCGGTTCAAATCCGGTCCCCGCTACCACTGACAAGTCGTTGCCTATCAGGCAATTGCCGGTCAGACACCAACGTGATGTTGCGGGATGGAGCAGTCTGGTAGCTCGTCGGGCTCATAACCCGAAGGTCATCGGTTCAAATCCGGTTCCCGCTACCAACCTCTGATGCGTCAGAGTTGGAGCAAAGGCAGTACCCAGTGTTGCGGGGTGGAGCAGTCTGGTAGCTCGTCGGGCTCATAACCCGAAGGTCATCGGTTCAAATCCGGTCCCCGCTACCAAGAATTCGAAAGGCCTGATGCCATGCATCAGGCCTTTTTCGTATGCGTGAAATTCCTGTGCGATGATGGCGAGGAAGCCGGTTCACG
>NZ_CFDJES010000214.1:0-1538 GCF_983723665.1 Cobetia sp.
CCGAGCAGCCAGCGCGGTGCGCTGATCGCGGCCTGCAATGACATGCCGTGGCGGGCGATGCGCGTGAAGACAGCCGCCTGAGTCTGCGGCTGGCCTTCACCGCCCATGGTGCCGAAGGCCATCACGCGGCCATCATCGAAGCAGGCCAGTGACGGATTGAGGGTATGGAAGGGCTTGCGGCCCGGTGCCAGGCTGCGCAGTCTGTCCGGCGCCAGGTCGAACGCCAGCCCACGGTTCTGCCACATCACGCCGCTGCTGGGCAGCACCACGCCACTGCCGAACTCCCAATAGACGCTCTGGATGAAGCTGACGGTGGTGCCGTCACTGTCCGTCGCGCCCATCCAGATGGTGTCGCCTTCGGCGGGCTCGTGCGGCCAGCCAAGCGCGGACTGCATGTCGATCATCTCGGCCTGGCGGGCAAGGGCCTCCGGAGAAAGCTGTGCCTGTTGCGTGGCGATGCTGCCTTCGAGGCTGCCCTCGAGCGCCCCCTCGATGCATTCCGGCGAGGTGATCAGGCTGTCGCGTACCAGGAAGGCGCGCTTGGTGGCTTCGATCAGCGCATGCAGGTGACGCGGGGTGTTGCCGTCCGCTTCGCTGATGCCATGCGTCGCGCTCAATGCATCGTAGAGCCCCAGAATCATCAGCGTCGCGAGGCCCTGGGTCGGGGCGGGCAGGTTGTATACCTCACTGTCACGCAGGCGGACCTTGAGCGGCGTGACGCGCTGGGCGCGATAGCCGTTGAGGTCTGCCAGGCGCAGCGGGCTGCCGGCGGCTTCCAGCTCCTGTGCCATGCGCGTGGCAAGTTCACCACGATAGAAGTCATCGAGTCCGGCATCTGCCAGACGCGAGAGCGTTGCGGCCAGCGCCGGCTGACGTAGGCGTGCGCCTTCTTCCAGCGCGATCGGCTCACCTGACTCGCTCTGACCCAGATAGCGCTCAGCGAAGCCGGGCTGCTGCGAGAGTACGGCCAGGTGTTTTTCGCTGAGTGCCTTCTGGCTGGCGCTGACGGCCACGCCATCATTGGCATGCCGGATGGCATGGCTCAACAATGTCGAGAGCGGCAGGGGCGAGCGCTCATCCGCCGAGGTCTCGGCAGAGAAGGCCAGCGCCTCCTGCCAGCCGCCGATGGTGCCGGCCACCGTCAAGGCCGACAGCGGTCCGCGGGTCGGGATGCTGCTGCCGTTGGCGAGGGGAGCAGCCCCCTCACTGTCAGCCGCATAGCCATGGCCGTGTTCGGCATAGAATTCGCGGCTGGCAAGCCCTGCCGCCGGGCCACAGGCATCGATCGCCAGCGGCGCCAGCCCCGGGCGCTTGATCAGCCAGAAGCCGTCACCGCCGATGCCGTTCATGTGGGGGTAGACCACCGCGATGGTCGCTGCCATCGCGACCATCGCCTCGATGGCGTTGCCACCATCGCGCAGGATATCGCGGCCCGCTTGCGCCGCCAGATGATGGGGCGCGGCGCAGGCGCCGCCAAAACCACGTCGGGTATGAATCATGGCGTCTTGCTCCTGAGGATTCCGTTGTTGTTATTGAGC
>NZ_CFDJES010000214.1:1638-3461 GCF_983723665.1 Cobetia sp.
ACCAGACCCAGCGCCGCGCCCGTGCCGACGGCCAGGTGCATCGGGGTGCCCAGGGTGCTCAGGGTCGGCACGCTCAGGGTGCCGCCGCCGATGCCCATCAGCGTCGAGACGCCACCGATGAAGGTGCCCAGTGCGCCGCTGCCCAGCGGGCCCGGCAGGCCAGTGCCCAGCACGGTGGACTGACGGCGGAACATGTTGAGCGCGACCAGGAAGGCCACGGTGGCAAACAGCCCCATCAGTACCGCACCGCTGAACAGGTTGGAGAGCAGGCCGCCGATGATGACGCCGATGATCACGCCCGGCAGCAGGCGCTTGAGAATCGCCGGGTCCAGATTGCCCTTGGCGTAATGCGCCCTGGCCGACATGATCGAGGTGGGAATGATGGTAGCCAGTGAAGTGCCGACGGCCTGGTGCATGCGCACCGCTTCATCGACGCCCAGCAGGCTGAAGAGGTGAAAGAGCACGGGCACGATGACGATGCCGCCGCCGACCCCCAGCAGGCCGGCCATCACGCCGGCAATCATGCCGGTGACGATCAGTGCGGCGATCAGGCCGAGAATCCAGTGCAGTGGATAGGCTGAGAACAGTTCCATGGTGTTTCCTTGTCGTCCCCGTATGGCGCGGGGTGGTTCATTGCTGATGAAGGTTGCCGATGAACGCCATCGGCAGTCGATGCATGTCCCTGGAGCGCTGGCGGGTGTGCTGTCTCCAGGGGAGGCGAGCCGGTGGGCAGGCCACAAGACATTACGCGTTGCTGAATTACCTTTCCAATGGCCTTTGCGCTGAATCACCACTCAAGTGTCTCGAGTCGCGCCGGTAGATGGCTGGCCGGCTTACCAACCGATCGCCTCCGGCAGCCAGGTAGCGAGCCCCGGGAAGCAGAACAGCAGCACGACTGCCGCAGCCTGCAGGCCCACGAAGGGCAGCACACCGAGATACAGATGGCGGGTGGTGACTTCAGGGGGAGCGACGCCCTTGAGGAAGAACAACGCCCAGCCAAAGGGCGGCGTCAGGAAGGACATCTGCAGATTCATCGCCACCAGCACGCCCAGCCACACCATGTCGGTGCCATAGCCGATGAAGACCGGCAGGAACATCGGCAGCGCGATATAGCTGATCTCGATCCACTCGAGGAAAAAGCCGAGCACGAACAGTATCACCATCAGGAAGATCAGTGCGCCCAGCTCGCCGCCCGGCAGCAGGTTGAACAGGTCATGCACCATGTTCTCGCCGCCAAGGCCGCGGAAGGCCAGCGAGAAGGGCTGCGCGCACAGCAGGATGAAATAGACCATGGCGGTGATGGTCAGGGTCGAGTGCAGACAGGCCTTGAGCATGGTGAAGTTGAGACGCCGGGCCAGCAGCGCGATCAGCATGCTGCCCAACGCGCCCATCGAGGCCGCTTCGGTGGGAGCGGCCACGCCGCCCAGGATCGAACCGAGCACCGCGAACACCAGCATCAGCGGCGGAATCACGCTACGCGCCAGGTCACGCAGCAATTCCTTCAGGCCACCGGCAGCGGCGCGCTCCTCTTCCGGGATGGCCGGGACGAGGTCCGGCTTCCACCAGCCCAGCACCAGTAGATAGACGATATAGATGACGGCGATGGCCAGCCCCGGTACGAAGGCGGCGGCAAACAGGGTGCCGACGGATTCGCCGAGAATTTCCGAGAGCAGAATCAGCACCAGGCTCGGCGGAATGATCTGCCCCAGGGTGCCGGAGGCGCAGATGGTGGCCGAGGCCACGCCCGGGTGATAGCCGCGCCGCAACAGGGTCGGCAGCGTCAGCATGCCGACGGTGACCACCGTCGCGCCGACGATGCCGGT
>NZ_CFDJES010000215.1:0-3336 GCF_983723665.1 Cobetia sp.
CATGACAGCAGGCATTGCAGCATGGCCCTGTTGCCCCCATGCCTGCGAGCAATCGCCCTTGTTTGATAGACTCGAGGCATCTCTGGACGAGGAACCTCATGGCCAAGCAGCACACTGATCCCACGATGACGGACACCACTTCTCAGTCGCCCGAGAATGAGGAGCCGGCAGGCACCGCCAGCCAGCCTGATGCCCAACCTACGTCCTCAGCGAGCGCGCAGGCTGACAGCCGCGCACGCAGCGACGCCGCGCGTGTCTCCAGCCGCCTGATCACCAGTGACGCGAGCAGTGATCTGCTGCAGGGCAGCGAGGCGACTGGCTTCGATGCCCGCCATTTCCTCAAGCATGTCAGCGACGCGCCCGGTATCTATCGCATGCTGGATAGCGCCGGTGACGTGCTGTACGTGGGCAAGGCCAAGCGCCTCAAGGCGCGCCTCTCCAGCTATTTTCGCAATACCGGCCTGAATGCCAAGACCCAGGCGCTGGTCGGGCGCATCGCCGATGTGCAGGTCACCATCACGCGCAGCGAGACCGAGGCCCTGCTGCTGGAGCAGACCCTGATCAAGGAGCTGCGCCCGCCCTACAACATCCTGCTGCGTGACGACAAATCCTACCCTTACGTCTTCATCAGCCAGCATCACGACTATCCGGCGCTGGAGTTCAAGCGCGTGCGCCACAAGCGCAATGACGGACGCTATTTCGGCCCCTACCCGAGCAGCGTTGCGGTACGCGAATCACTGACCCTGATGCAGAAGATCTTCCGCCTGCGCAATTGCGAGGATTCGGTGTTCGCCCACCGCGATCGCCCGTGCCTGCAATATCAGATCAACCGCTGCACCGCGCCGTGTGTCGACTACATCAGCAAGCAGGATTATCGCCGCGACATGGAACATGCGGTGATGTGCCTGAACGGCCAGAGCGACAAGGTCACCGACGAGCTCAGCCAGGCGATGGAAGACGCGGCCATGAGGCTGGAATTCGAGGAAGCGGCCCGCCTGCGTGATCAGGTCGCCCAGCTGCGCCGCATGCAGGAGAAGCAATACGTCGACACCGGCACCGGCAACGCCGACATCCTGGCGCTGGCCGAGCGCCCCGGCGGGCTCTGCATCAGCGTGGTCTCGGTCCGTCAGGGTCGCATGCTCGGTGCGCGCCACTTCTCGCCCGGCAATGGCCTGGACCTGACCAGTAGCGAGCTGCTGACCAGCTTCGTCAGCCAGTACTATCTCGGCCAGGACAGGGAGATGCCCGATGAGGTGCTGACCTCGCTGGCCCTCGATGACGCCAACCTGCTGGAAGGCGCCTTGAGCGAGAAGGCCGAGCGGCGGGTACGGGTCGCGCATCAGGTGCGCGGCCATCGCGCCCAGTGGCTGACATTGGCGCAGACCAACGCCGAGCAACATCTGGCCACCCAGCTGGCCAGCCGCCAGCAGCTGTCCAACCGCTTCCTGTCGCTGCGCGATGCGCTGGGACTCGATGAGGTACCCAAGCGCCTGGAATGCTTCGATATTTCCCACAGTCATGGCGAGGCGACCGTGGCCAGCTGCGTGGTCTTCGATCATGACGGGCCGATCAAGTCGGATTACCGGCGCTTCAATATCGAAGGCGTGACGGCCGGCGATGACTACGCCGCCATGCAACAGGCACTGACGCGGCGCTTCAAGCGCCTGCAGGAAGGCGAAGGCAAGCGCCCGGACATCCTGCTGGTCGATGGCGGCAAGGGGCAGCTCAACATGGCGCGCGGGGTGTTCGAGTCACTCGGCGTGACCGATATCATCCTGCTCGGGGTAGCCAAGGGCACCACGCGCAAGGCAGGGCTCGAGACGCTGTTCATCGAGACGGTGCACGACACCCTGGACCTCGACAGCCACTCACCGGCGCTGCACTTGATCCAGCATGTGCGCGATGAATCGCACCGCTTCGCCATCGCCGGTCACCGCGCCAAGCGTGACAAGGCGCGGCGCACCTCAAGCCTGGAGGGCATCGCGGGAGTCGGCCCCAAGCGGCGCCGCGAGCTACTCAAGTTCTTCGGCGGCCTGCAGGGGGTGAAACAGGCCTCCAAGCCGGAACTGGCGCGCGTGCCCGGCATCAGCGAATCGCTCGCCGAGCTGATCCATCAGGCGCTGCATGGCTGATCCACCAGGCGCTGCATGGCTGCCCCCGTGCACGACATGGCTGCCTCTGGCACCATCGACTCAACGCTCAAGGAAGAGTGACAGAGCGTTGGCTTGAATAACCTGCCGTTTGGCATGGCTGAATGCGCCGCCGGCAGGCTAGAATAGACGACTTGTGCGGCGCCAATCGATCGGCTTTCTTCAGGGTCTCGACTCGCCCTCGATTGCGCCCAGCCACCTACGCTTCATGCAAGGACTCGTGCCGTCACGATGAGCATCCCCAATATCCTGACTCTGATCCGCATCCTGTTCATTCCGCTGCTGGTGGTATGTTTCTATCTGCCTTATGCATGGAGCCTGCCGTTGACGGCGCTGCTCTTCGCACTGGCCGCCATCACCGACTGGTTCGATGGCTATCTGGCCCGCCTGTGGAATCAGACCACGCCCTTCGGCGCCTTCCTGGACCCCGTCGCCGACAAGCTGATGGTCGCGGTGGCACTGGGCCTGCTGATCGAACGCTACGACAGCCTGTGGATGACCATCCCGAGCCTGGTCATCATCGGTCGCGAGATCGTCATCTCGGCGCTGCGTGAGTGGATGGCCGAGATCGGCAAGCGCGGCAGCGTCGCGGTGTCCTGGGTCGGCAAGCTGAAGACGGCTGCCCAGATGCTGGCCCTGTTCATGCTGCTGTTCTTCGCTCCGGGCAGTGTCGGGGGGGATGCCGGCCTGGCCCTGCTGTATATCTCGGCAGCGCTGACGCTGTGGTCGATGATCAGCTATCTGCGTGCCGCCTGGCCGGAACTGGTGCGCTCGGTCTGACACCCCGTTCAGCCACGAGACGCTGCGAATGCCTCAACGCCCACCGCCCCTGTGGCCGGTGGGCGTTTTCGTTTCCAGTGACCTGACTCGCGAGACAATTTTTCATTAACTGTTTGACAGCATGGGAATTATCCGTATAATTCGACCTCGAGTTCAGCGGGAATAGCTCAGTGGTAGAGCACAACCTTGCCAAGGTTGGGGTCGCGAGTTCGAATCTCGTTTCCCGCTCCAGTAACACAGGTAGCGCAACATTCACCTGATTTACTGACTCATGTATCTGCAGCAGCATCAGTGGATACTCCTCGGATCAGACATCAGTTTCGACTGACATCTCGATCATTGAGGCTGGATGGCAGAGTGGTCATGCAGCGGACTGCAACTCCGTGTACGCCGGTTCGATTCCGAC
>NZ_CFDJES010000216.1:0-3316 GCF_983723665.1 Cobetia sp.
TCAGGGCGCCAGCAGTTGCTTGTGCCATTCGCCGTCTTCGGTGTCCAGGCGCTGGTAGCGCACGCGATCGTGCAGGCGCGAGGGCTGCCCCTGCCAGAATTCGATCATCTCCGGCACTACGCGATAGCCGCCCCAATGCTCCGGACGCGGCACTTCGGTGGTGGCATAGACCTGCTCGAAGCGACCCTGGCGCTCGCTGAGCCATTCGCGATCGGGAATCTCGACACTCTGCTGCGAGACCCAGGCGCCCAGCTGGCTCTCCTTGGGGCGTGAGGCGAAGTACTGATCGGAGGTGGCATCCGCGACTTTCTCGACGCTGCCTTCGATACGCACCTGGCGCTCCAGCGCGGGCCACCAGAAGGTCAGCGCGGCGAAGGGCACATTGGCCAGTTCGCTGCCCTTGTGGCTCTGATAGTTGGTATAGAAGATGAAGCCTTCACTGTCGCAGCCCTTGAGCAGCACGATGCGCGCATGCGGCTTGCCCTGGCTGTCGACGGTGGAGAGCGTCATGACATTGGCGTCGTTGTCATCGGCGGACAGGGCGCTGGTCAACCACTCCTGAAACAGCTCGAAGGGTTCCAGCGGTGTGTTCGCAAGGCTCAGGCCATCACCGGAATAGGTTCTGCGCACATCGGCGATATCGCGGTTCATGGTGGGCTCCCTTGATGAATTGCTCATGTAATGACATGACTGTGACCGCTCACGTGCTGGATCGCAAGCCTCAGACACCGCCCAGCTGCAGCCACGCCATGTAAAGCCCGGTACCGACGGCAATCGAGAGCAGCGCATTGCGTCGCCACAGATGCAGTCCCGCCACGCAGAGGGCCGCGACCAGCATGCCGGCGCCCTCGGCGCTCTCAAGCCAGCTCCGCCAGGCCGAGATGCGGTGCGCGGACTCTGACATGTCAGGCAGTTGCATGGCCGACAGCGAGACGATGATCAGCACGACCATGACGATGGCCGGCAGATAGCGGCCCATATGCAGAATCAGCGGATGGGCCGAATGGCGGGACAGAAAAACGAAGGGCAGCGCGCGCGTGGCGAAGGTCGCACCGGCTGACACGGCGATCAACAGCAAGGCCTGCAGGGTCGTCATGGGGTGGTGTGCTCCGAGGCTTGATTGTGCTCAGTCTGGCACGCGCCAGACTTGCCTTGATGGTGATGATCGTCACGCGAGGCGTGCTTGCCGTGTGGCTGTTGTTTGCCACGCTGGTAATGATATTGCCCGAGCAGGAGAGCGCAGGCTGCCGCGATGCTGCCCAGCAACAGCTGGTCTTCCGGCAGCAGCCACAGGCCCGCGAGCGTGACCAGCAGGCCGAGCATGAAGGGCCAGCGCTCGCGCAGGGCGAACCACTGTTCGATGCCCAGCACCACGAACAGCGCCGTCAACGCGAACTCGATGCCGCTGCTGTCAAAGCTGAGCTGTCCGGCTGCCAGACCCAGCAGCGTCCCCAGTACCCACCAGGATTGGTTGAGGAAGGTGATGCGCAACATCAGGCGCTGGTCATCACGGCGCGCCACGGGATCATCGCGCTCGCCGCTGCGCGGCAGGCTGGCCAGCAGTGAGTAGGTTTCATCGGTCAGCCCGAAGATGAGGTAGAGCTTGCCAAGGCCCGCCGCGCGGAAGCGCTCCAGCAGCGACAGGCCGTAGAAGAGGTGGCGCGAATTGAGCAGCAGTGTGGCCACGAAGACCTCGGTGATGCCGGCGCCTGCACCGAGCAATGCCACCGCCAGGAACTGGCCGGCCCCGGCCAGGATGACCAATGACATGAGAAGGCCCAGCCAGGGGCTCAACGGCAGCTGGGTGAACAGCACGCCGAAGGCAGCGCCCAGCGGGATATAGCCGAACATCACCGGCAGGGTCTGGTTGAGTGCCTGTTGCCATAAGTGGCGACCGCTGACTGGCTGCCGGGGAGGCGAGCCCGCACCGGGGGTGTCGCCCCGAGAGGCATGCGAGGTACTGGCCGTGGAAGGCGATGACATGGCGAGAGTTCCGTTCTGCGCAGGCGAGGTGAAGACGGGCGGCACATGCAGGGGGCCTTCAAGAGGCCGAGTCCCCACAAGCTGCAGACAATCTACGCAGCATATAATGTCATCAAGCGTCAGGCGATGCTGCCAAGGTGGCAGCTGGCAGTGGAAAGTGCTGAATCAGCGCTTCATTACTGATATTTCACATGTCTCATGGCGCCACGGCCGATTGATTTACCGTGGGTCGCCAGGTCACGGCCACCTATACTGGCCTGTAGTCGCTCGTTGGCTGCCTATCGCTGCCTGATCACGTGTCGTGCCATCAAAGGTTCATTCGCTGAGGGAGTCATCAGGATGAGTTCGAACCGATTCCGCAAGTCCTCGTCTGAGACGGTGCTTCATGATCAGGGTGAGCCTTCGCCGCTGCGCAGAGTCGTGATCTGGGGGCTGGCCATCCGGCTGTTTCACCTGCTGCTGATCCTGGCGATCATCGGCATGTGGTACACCGCCGAGGTGGGCGCAGGGCTCGATTTTCCGATGGTCTGGCACGCACGGCTGGGATATTGCGTGATCGGGCTGGTGGTGTTTCGCGTCATCTGGGGGCTGGTGGGCAGCGGGCATGCTCGCTTCAGCCGCTTCGTGGCGTCACCGCGCACGACCTGGCGCTACGCCGGTGACTTTCTGGCGGGGCGCGCGCCACGCCATGCAGGCCACAATCCCCTGGGTGGCTGGATGACGCTGGCCATGTTGCTGGTGCTGGCGATTCAGGCCTCGAGCGGGCTGTTTCTCACCGATGATCTGCTGTTCGAAGGGCCCCTGCATGACCGGGTCCCAGCGAGTGTCGCCGAGGGGCTGGCCTGGGTGCATCACACCAATATCACGCTGCTGTGGGGGCTGATCGCCCTGCATCTGATGGCCATCGTCTGGCATGGCCTGCGCGGTGAGTGGTTGATCTGGGCGATGGTGCATGGCCGCAAGCATTTCAGGCGCGATGAATCGGTAGTGGATGAGGGCGAGCCAGTATCACCTTCAGGGACACGCAGGTGGCTCGCACTGGGGTTGGCGATCGGCATTGCCGTTCTGGTCATCTGGCAGGGGGCGCAGTTGCCGTAAGCTCTGCTCGTTCTCACTCATGCTTTCGCTCTCACTTTCGCCCTCAAGTATGCCAAGACGCAAAAGCGCCGCCACGAGCAATCTCATGGCGGCGCTTTTGCGTCTTGACGGAGCTTTGGCTATATCAGTCAGCGCGATACTGCTGATGACAGCCCTTGCAGGTCTTGGCTGTCTCGACGAACTGGCTGCGCAGGGCGTCAAGGTCCTGACTGGCGGCGGCGTCGGCCAATGCCCG